>JBBDNX010000789.1:0-9523 GCA_040877345.1 Pirellulales bacterium | reverse complement strand
CAGCAAGGCGGGCTGCAACGCCGGAGCGTGCCATGCCAGCCAGTACGGCAAGGGAGGTTTCAAGCTCTCGGTGTTCAGCTTCGCGCCGGACGAGGACTACCTGGCAATCCTCCGCGACCGCCAGGGGCGGCGCGTGAACCGCCTCGATCCGGATCGCAGCCTGCTGATGCTCAAGCCGACCTTGGCGGTGCCGCACGGCGGCAACCGGCGGCTCACGGCCGACTCGGTCGATTACAAGATCCTGCGGGCCTGGCTGTCGGCGGACGCTCCCGCGGGCCCGAAGCCCCAAGAGCCGAAGGCGAGCTCGATCCAGGTTCTGCCGGGCCGGCGCGTGGGCCAGCCCGGCTTCACGCAGCAATTGCAGGTGCTGGCCACGTACAGCGACGGCAAGACCCGCGACGTGACGCATTGGGCGCGGTTTGACAGCCTCGACGAAAGCGTCGTCTCGGTCGCCAACGATGGATTCGTTACGGCGACCGGGCGCGGCCAGTCGAGCGTGATGGTGCGTTTCGAAGGGCAAGCGCAGGTGGCGACCGTCATCGTGCCGTATGCCGAAAGCATCGCGCTGGCTGGCTGGACCGAGAACAACTTCATCGACACGCTGGCCGCCGCGCGGTTCCGCGAGCTGGGGATCGAGCCCTCGCCGCTGGCCGACGACGCCACGTTTCTGCGCCGGGCGTTCCTGGACGCGATCGGCACGCTGCCCAGCGTCGAGGAAGCGGCCGCCTTCATCGATTCGCCCGACCCCGACAAGCGGACAAAGCTCGTCGACAAGCTGTTGGGCCTTTCGGCCGACGCCTCGCAGAACATCTACAACAATCAGTATTCGGCCTGGTGGTCGCTGAAGTGGTCCGATCTGCTGCGGTCGTCGAGCAGCACGATCGGCGAGCAGGGGATGTGGGCCCTGCACAACTGGATCAACGAGTCGCTGAGAGAGAACAAGCCGTTCGACCGGTTTGTCCGCGAGTTGATCACCGCCACCGGCTCGGTCTATCGCAGCGGACCGGCCAACTATTACCGCATCGCCAACAATCCCCAGGATCTCGCCGAGAACACCGCGCAGTTGTTCCTCGGCGTGCGGCTGCAGTGCGCCAAGTGCCATCATCACCCATTCGAGAAGTACAGCCAGGACGAGTACTACGGGTTCGCCGCCTTCTTCGCCCGCGTGGGCACCAAGGGAAGCCAGGAGTTCGGCCTGTTCGGCGGCGAGCAGGTGGTGCTGGTCCGTTCGTCGGGCGAAGTGGGCCACCCCAAAACGGGCCAGGTGATGAAGCCCACCCCGCTGGAAGCGGGACCGATCGAGGCCGCCGGCGACCGCCGCCAGCCGCTGGCCGAGTGGATGACGTCGCCGGAGAACCCGTTTTTTGCCCGCAACGTGGTGAATCGCTACGTGGCTTACCTGCTGGGCCGCGGCCTGGTCGAGCCGATCGACGACATGCGGGCTACCAATCCCGCGAGCAATGCCGAGCTGTTGGACCGCCTGGCGGCCGACTTGACGGCGAGCGGCTTCAACTTGAAGCACCTGCTGCGGACGATCATGACTTCCCGGCTGTACCAACTCGACTCGCAGCCCACGGCGAGCAACGCGGCCGACCGCCGCTTCTACAGCCACTACCAGGTGAAACGCCTGGCGGCCGAGCCGCTGTTGGATGCGATCGACTACGCGACCGGCGTGCGGACGAAGTTCCGCAACCTTCCGCCGGGAACGCGCGCCATCGAGCTGCCCGACGGCGAATACCCCGATTATTTCCTCAAGACGTTCGGCAAGCCCCGCCGCGTCAGCGTCTGCGAGTGCGAACGCTCGTCGGAGGCCAACTTGTCGCAGGCGCTGCACACGCTCAACGGCGATCCGCTGGCGGGCAAGATCGCCGACGCCAACGGCCGGGTGGCCAAGCTGCTGGCGGCCGAAAAAACCTTTGACGAGAGCGTTCACGAGCTGTACCTGGCCACCTGGTCGCGGCGGGCGACTGCGGAGGAGCTGGCGGCCCTGAAACCGTTTTTGGACCAGAGCCCGGATCCAAAAACGTTCTACGAAGATCTCCTCTGGACGCTGATCAACTCCAAGCCCTTCCTGTACGTGAGGTGATCTGGTGACGACTTGCTCTGCCACTTGCTCTACGACGCGGGTTGCCCGCTTCTGGGCCGCGTTGGCGCTGGCCGCCGCGGCCGGTGCGCTAAGCTCCGGCAAGGCTGTGGCGCAGAGCTCGTACCCGATGATCATGAGCGCTCGCCCGCTGGCCGTCCAGGTCGGCCAGATGAGCGAAGTCGAGGTCTCGGCCCGCTACAACTTGTACGGCGCCTACCAGGTATTCGTCACGCCGGAGGGGGTGACGGGCGAGGTGGTTGTGCCCGAGATGCCGGCCGACCAGTCCGCCTCCGGCGGACCGGCCGCCAAGCCCGAGATGCCGAAGATCAAGGTCCGTTTCACGGCCGCCCCGGACGCCGTGCCGGGCCCGCGCAGCTTTCGCCTGGCCACGCCCCAGGGCGCCTCGACGGTCGGGCAGTTGGTGGTGGTCCGCGAAGCAGTGACGGTCGAGGCGGCCGACAACGACGCCATGGCGACGGCCCAAGGCGTGACGCTGCCGGCCACGCTGTGCGGCGCGATCGAGAAAGCCGAGGACGTCGACTTTTTCAAGTTCACGCTGGCCGAGGCGGGTGGCTGGACGTTCCACGTCCATTCGTCGCGCTGCCAGGACCGCATCCACGACCTGCAAACGCACTCCGACCCGATCCTCACGCTGCGCAACGCGGCCGGCACGGTGCTGGCGACCAGCGACAACCACTTTTTCGCCGATCCGCTTTTGCACTTCAATTTCACGGAGCCGGGCGATTACTATCTCGACATCCGCGACGTGCGCTACCAGGGCAACGCCGATTGGCAGTACAGCATCGAAGCCAGCAACCGCCCCCTGGTGACCAACGTGTTTCCGTCACGCGTCACGCCCGGCACGGCGACCCGCTTGGAGCTGGTCGGGTTTCACTTGCCCGGCGATCGGACCAGCCTGCTGACGCTCCCCGCCGAGATCCCCGAGGGTCCCGTATGGCTGAACCTGCCGCTGGGCGAAAGGCTGGTCCCGGCGCCGCTGGTGATCAGCCGCTTGCCGGGTCTGATCGAGGCCGCCGGAGACAACGGCACGCTGTCCGCCGCGCAGACGATCCAGTTGCCGCTGGGGATCAGCGGCCGCATCTCGGAGCCGGGCGACGTCGACTGTTACCGTTTCGAGGCCCGAGAAGGCGAGCGGTTCAGCTTCGAGGTGCTCGCCCGGCGGCACCAGTCGGCTCTCGACTCGGTGTTGAGGATTGTCAACGAGCCAGGCGCGGTCCTGGCCGAAAACGACGACTTGAGCACGGGCCGCCACAACCATGCCGATGCGATGATCGAGAACTGGACCGCGCCGGCCGACGGCAGTTGCGCGATCGAGCTGTCGGACCTGCACCAGCGGGGCGGCCCGGAGTACGTTTACTTCCTCAAGGTGACCCGCAGCGAGCCCTACTTCACGCTCGACGTCGATACGGACAAGACGCTGTTGTCTGGGGGGACGGCCGGCGCGATCTTTGTCCGCGTGTACCGAAAGAACGGCTTTGCGGGCGAGGTGCGGTTGGCCATCGAGGGCTTGCCGCCGGGCGTGACCGCCGGTTGCGGGCGGATCCTGGTCGGCTCGACCGACGGCTGCATCATCCTGGAAGCTGCGCCCGACGCCGCGCAAGGTGCCGCCAATGTCCGCATCACCGGTTCGGCAACGGTCGACGCCGCCGAGGCGGGCCAGCCGCCGCTCGAGCTGGTGGCCATTGCTCGGCCGATGCAGGAAGTTTACATGCCAGGCGGCGGCCGCAACCACTATCCCGTCGACGTGCACACGGTCTCGGTGGGCGACGTCATGGACCTCAAGGCGGTGAAGCTGAGCACGACGGCCGTGAGCCTGAAGCCGGGCGAGTCGCAGAAGATCGACGTGACGATCGAGCGGCGCGAAGGTTTCAGCGGCAACGTCACGCTCGACTGTCTGTTTCAGCACCTGGGCAGCATCTACGGCAACAGCCTGCCGCCGGGCGTGACCATCGACGAAAAGAATAGCCAGATCGCACTGGCCGGCGACCAGTCGCAAGGGCACATCACGCTGGTGGCCGCGGCCGACGCCAAGCCGGTCGAGAACCAGCAGGTGGCGGTGATGGCCAACGTATCGATCAACTTCGTGATGAAGTACACCTATTGCGGCCCAGCGCTGACCGTCTCGGTATTGCCCCCATAGAGGAAGGACGAAGACGACGAACGGACAAGACCTCTCGCGAAGGCGCCAAGTAAGGAAGAGAAAGTCCGCCTGGCCTTTTTTGTTTGCTGTCGGCCGGCGCGGGGCTAAGATGTACCCCGTCGCCGTTCAAGATTGAACATGGAGGAAGCGGGCCATGGCAAACTTGCGTTGCATTACGTGGTCGTTGGCGATCGCTCTGGCCGCTGCCGCGGCGGCCGCGGATGAGCCGGCAGTGATCGAAGCGGTCAACCTGGACAATGTGTCGGCCCCCGAACCGAATCGGCCCGACGAACCCTTGGCCGAGCAGTTCTCGCTCGACGCGGCCGCACGGTTTCTCGACTCCGCGGCGCTCGACTGGCAGAAGTCGCGCCAATGCTTCACCTGCCATACCAACTATGCCTACTTGATGGCCCGGCCGGCCATCACCGCCGAAGTCGAGGCGCACGCTCAAGTGCGGGCCTACGCGGAGGAGCTCGTCAGCCAGCGCTGGCCGTCGCAGGGGCCTCGCTGGGACGCCGAGGTGGTTGCCACGGCGGCCTCTCTCGCACTGAACGATGCGGCCACCACGGGCAAGCTGCACCCGCTCACCCGCCAGGCGCTCGACCGGGTTTGGACGCTGCAGCGCGAGGACGGAGGCTTCAATTGGCTCAAGTGCGATTGGCCGCCCATGGAATCGGACGACCACTACGGCGCTACGCTGGCGGCCATCGGCGTGTCGGCCGCGCCCGAGGGCTATGCGCAGACCGAGGTTGCCCGGGCGGGCCTGGAAAAGCTGCGTAACTATTTCCGCGATCATCCGCCGCCCACGCTGCACCACCGGGCGATGCTCGTCTGGGCTTCCAGCTACGGTCACGAGTTCATCAGCGCCGCCGAGCGGCAGGCAGTGGTCGACGAGCTGCTGGCACTACAGCACGCCGATGGAGGTTGGGGACTTGCCACGCTGGGCGACTGGAAGCGGGGCGACGGCAGCCCGCAGGACCTCGATGCCAGCGACGGCTACGGCACGGGGTTTGTCATTTACGTGCTGCGCCGCGCCGGGGTGCCGGCGTCCGACCCGCGGATCGAGCAAGGCCTGGCCTGGCTCAAAGCCAACCAGCGAGCCAGCGGCCGCTGGTTCACGCGCTCGTTGCACGCCGACAACAAGCATTTTATCAGCCACGCAGGGACCGCCTTTGCCGTGATGGCCTTGGCCGCCTGCGAATGAGGAAACAGTTCATCTCTCATCTCCAGAGGGTTTCAACCATGACGTCGATGTATCGCGGTTTGATGGGGGCGGTTTCTTTGACGAGTGTCATGTTCCTGGCGGCTGCCTGCCTGGCGGCCGACTTGTCCGACGCCTCCGAGATCGAGGCGATCGCAGTTCTCGAAGTCCCCAGTTATTGCGAAGGCGTGGTCTTCGATCACGAGGGCAGGGGTTACGTGTCCGAAGGCGAGACCATCTGGCAGTTCACGCTCGACGGCAAGAAGAAGGAGTGGGCCAGGACCGGAGCGCCCAACGGGCACAAGGTGCTCGCCGACGGCACGCACTTGGTCTGCGATGCCAGCCGGCTCGCGGTGCTGCACCTGTCGAAAACGGGCAAAATGCTCGAACCGGCCTCCGATGAGTGCGAAGGCAAGCCGTTGCTCGGACCCAACGACTTGACGCTCGACACGCCCAACGGCGGCTTCTATTTCAGCGACCCGGGCAACTCGGGCAAGGACAATCCGATCGGCACGGTCCACTACGTCAATGCCGACGGGAAGACCAGTCTCATTTCCGATGGCCTGGCCTATCCCAACGGCATCGTCCTGACGCCGGACGGCAGGCGGCTCTACCTGGCAGAGAGTCAAAAGAATCGGGTGCTGGTATTCGAGGTGACCGGTCCCGGCCAGGTCACCGACCGCAAGCTGTTCGCCGATCTGCCGGCCAAGGACGAGGCCGCCGGCCAGGTCGACAACCAGCCGGACGGCATGTGTCTGGATGCCGCCGGAAACTTGTACGTGGCCCACTACGGCATGCGCCAGGTGCAGGTGCTCGACCCTGAAGGCAAGCTCGTGGCCCGCTACCCCGGCGGCAACCTGACGACCAGCAACGTCGCCTTCGGCGGTCCGCGCCTCGACCAGCTCTACGTGACCGGCGGGCTCGACATCGGGAAAGGAGCCGGCGGCCTGTTCCGCCTCGATCTGGGGGTCAAGGGCTTGAAGATCCTTCCTGCGAAGAAATAGAAGCGCTCCGCCATTGGTAGCCGTCACGCTCCGCCGTGACGAGCCGTGATGGTAGCCGTCACGCTGGAGCGTGATGAGCTGCCTCACGTCCCGGCGCGCCGGGATGAGGGCTACCAACCGTTCGGCATGGTTTGACAGGTGGTTTGACAGATCGGCTCCTGCTGCGGTAAGCTGCGGGTGGCCGATTGCTCCAGGCGGGCGAGTCGGCCAGGTCACGACGAGGCCTCCAGCATCATTCACTGCTGGCGGGCCGTTTTTTTGCGCATTCCGCCAAGGCACGGCGGGTCCGCGCTGCCGGTCGTCGCTCGACTGGCCCGTTTCAGTCGTCCATGGTTGGGCGCCATTCTCCGTTTTGGCGCGGGCAATCGACAAAGGCATCCGGGACGGGCAACGTGCCCGTCCCATTCCTCGCAGGCAGCGAAAAAAAGGAGACCATTTTCATGCGACGGAAAATTCTCGTACCGGCTTCAGCCGCGCTTGCCCTCATGGTGTGCCTGGCACTTGGCGCGGGCACCCTGCTGGCTCAAGACCGCGACGGCGACAGGGACGACCAGCGCCATGACCAGGCTCGTCAGGACCAGGACCGCCAGGCCGACCAGGCTGAAATGGATGACGACCAGCGCGACAGCTACCTCTTGCGCCAACGCGCGGCCGAGCGCGCCCGCCTGATCCGGCAGCGCGCCGAGCAACGAGCGGAGCAGTTGCGCCGGCGCGCCCGCGAACGTGCACCCAGTGAGCGTGCCGAGCGGCCCCAGGACCTCGAGTCCCTGGGTGTAACGCTGCGTGAGGACGCGGAGCAGGACGGCGTGATCGTATTGCGCATCGAGTCGGACAGCCCGCTGGCCGACGCAGGACTCAGACGGGGCGATCGAATCGTCTCGATCGATGGCCGCCGGGTCGGGTTCCAGGACGAGCTGGACCGGCAGATTCAACGGGCCGAATCGCCCGACGAGGTCCGATTGGGAGTGATGCGCGACGGTCAGCGGCGGACCGTGGTCGCCGACCTGACCCACCGCGATGAGGACCGCCCGCTGGTCGACCGGGCCGAGGAGTTTGGCGAAAGGCTCGGCCAGCGCGTGGAACGGTTGACCGAGCGGCTTGGCCGGAGGGCGGTCGAGGTGGCCGATGACGTCGACGATTGGTTCGACGATGACCGCGGCCGCGACCGGCCGGCGCTGGGCGTCAACCTGCGCGAAGGGGATCGGGGCGGCGTCGAGATCGCCCGGGTCCGGCCGGGTAGCCCGGCGGCCGAAACGGGGCTGCGGCCGGGGGACCAGATTCTCTCCATCAACGGGCAGCGAGCTACCTCGCCCGACCGAGTTGGCAGGCTGGTCCAGGAGGCGGATCCCGGCGACGACGTGCTGATCGAGATCATCCGCGACGGCCGGCGGCGCACCGCCAGCGCCACGTTGGCTTCCCGGGGCGAGGTCTCCGGCGACCAAGAGGGCCGCCCTTACCGTGAGGAGGATTTTGAACCGTCTCCCCGTTATGGCCGCCGGACCGAAGACACCCGGCGGACACGCGCTCGCGGGGCCCTGGGGGTAACCGTGGACGACGACGGGCGCGGCGACGTGTGGATCGAGAGCGTTTATCCTGACGGGCCGGCCGACGAGGCGGGCTTGCGCCGCAGTGATCAGATTCTGGCCATCGACGGCCGCGACGTGCGCAGCGCCACCGAGCTGGTCGGCAGGCTGGGACGCATGCGGGCCGACCAGGAGGTCGAAATCGAGATTGTCCGCGACGGACGCCGCCGCACGATCGAAGCTCAACTCGCTCCCCTGGACGAGGCCTTCCCCTCGGCGAGGCGCGAGCCCGGCGGCTACGACGACGAGGACGGCCGCGATCGATAAGGACCTGCCGTCCGCCTTCTGGTATAAATTTCACCGTCGCGGAGCACCGAGGGGTGGCTAGCGGCGGTTTTTTTGCCGGCATCGCGGGCCGCGGCGGGACGCGCCGAAGCGGTGGGGTATAATAGTGGTAATGCACCGACGCACCAGCAGCCGCCGCCAGTTCCTGAGGGGACACTCCGCCGCCGAGGCCTTGGCCGGCCTGGCCCAGGCGCTGCCGACGGCCGGCGCCGCCACCGAGCAGGCGGAACCGGCAGGCGACCACTACCTGGTTCAGTTTGGCCGCCGGGCCATGGCCTGCCGGTTCGAGGCCTTCCTCAACGCCGGACAGTATCCCCAGGCCAGCGACGTCGCGTTCGAAGCGCTCGACCTGGTCGACCAGCTCGAAGCCCAGTTGACCGTTTATCGCGAGACCAGCGAGCTGATGCGGATCAACCGCTCGGCCGGTGAAGGCCCCGTGGAGGTCGAACCCGCGCTGTTTGCCTTGATTGCGCAGGCGGTGCAATTGCACGACGAGACCCAGGGCGCCTTCGACATCACTTCCGGACCCCTCTCCAAGGTCTGGGGTTTCTACCGCCGGGCCGGCGCCTTGCCCGACGAGGCTCAACTGAACGCGGCCTTGGCCTCGGTGGGCAGCCGGTGGCTCGACCTGGACAGCCAGGCCCGGACCGTACGATTCGGCCGGCCCGGCATGGAATTGAACCTGGGCGCGATCGGCAAAGGCTATGCACTCGACCAGGCCGCGAGGCTGATGCTCTGGCGGGGTATCGACGATTTCCTCTGGCACGCCGGCAGCTCGAGCGTGCTGGCCCGTGGCAACCGGTCGGGCGCCGGCCCGGACGACGCCGGCAACCCGGAACAATCGCCCGGTTGGATCGTGGCCCTCGACCATCCGATGCGGCCCGGCCGGCGGTTGGCCGAGATTCGTTTGGTCGATCGGGCACTGGGAACTTCGGGTTCCGGTACGCAGTTCTTTCGGCACCGGGGACGGCGCTACGGCCATATCCTCGACCCCCGTACGGGCCGCCCCGCGGAGGGCGTGATCTCCTCGACGGTCGTCGCCCCGACCGCGGCCGAAGCCGACGCTTTGGCCACTGTCTTTTACATCCTGGGACCCCAGCAGGCACAAGCCTGGTGCCAGCGCCACCCGGAAGTGGGCATGCTGATGCTGGTGCCCAGCCCGGATCGCAGCGAGTTGCAGGTCGTCTCGGCCGGGCTGGCGGC
>JBBDNX010000788.1:0-1767 GCA_040877345.1 Pirellulales bacterium | reverse complement strand
CCAGCCCGGTTTTGCCGCGACATTGGGGGACAACCGGGCCGCGAACTTCTGGCTTGGTTTTACGCGGACAGGCTCGACCAGAGCCGGCCGAGCGGGCGAAAGGATCTCCAGCGCGGCGGCAGAATTCGCACGCTGGCGACCCACCTCGCCGCGCTGGGCTATTTTTTCCCACTCGCGCGGCGCCGTAACGCTTAACACAAACAGGCAGGCCAGCACAAACAGGAATGGCCAGGTTGCACCCTCGCGTCGTCGTCGGCTCATCGCTCCCTCGCTAGGCCCGAACGTACTCTATGGGCGCGGCAGAACGCCCTCGCCGTACTAGTATCGGATAGATGGGATGAATGAATAAAATGAGAGTTATAGGTATTTTGGTAAATAAGCCTCCTTCAGCGGATCACGAGGCAAAACGGCCGATGGCGACCCGGGCCGGCGGGTAGTCGCGGATGTCCCAATGCGGCGGCCGGGGCAGCAATTCGAAATCGAGCCGCTCGTCCGCTTCGACGACCAGGATGCTGCCAGCCGGGGCTGCGCCGGCCAATCGGCCAATCAGTGACAACATCTCGTCGCGCCGGCCGGCATAAAACTCGTAGGGGGGCGACGAAAAGATCAACCATGGCTGAATGCGGCCGAAAAGTTCCCGCTCGGCCCGCTTGCGGAACCAGATAAACGTATTGGCTACGATTACTTCAGTCTGATCCTCAAGCCGCAGAGTGCCGATGTTCCGGCGGATCAGGTCGGCCGTCGGGTAATGCTGCTCGAAAAACGTGGCCCGGGCCGCCCCGCGGCTGATTGCCTCCAGCCCCAGGGCGCCGGTTCCCGCGAATAAGTCGATCGCGTGCATGCCGGCCACGGCCGGTCCCAGCAGGTTGAAAACCGCCTCGCGGACCCGGTCTTTCATGGGCCGCGTGCGCGGGTCGCCGCTGGTTTCCAGCTTGCGGCCGCGGTGACTCCCACCGATGATCCGCAGCCCCACCCTCTCAGCCGGTTCGGCCGGATGGCGAGCCCCTCGCCGCGAACCGGCAGGTCCCGAAGATCGTCGACGCTTTTTGGCCACGGTCGTCCTGCCAGGTGCCTGGGCTGTCTGCCCGCTTCGCGGACAGACTAAGACCGGCGGCCGCGGGCCGCAAGCACCGGCCGTGAGCGAGAACAGCGGGCAAAGGCGGTCCGTAGAAAACAGCGCCCGGGATAGTCCGCTGGGCAGCCGGCGGCGTCGGGGTCGCTCGACTTTTTCCGGGTCCCGGTTATGCTACTGTGATCCGCCGTGCGGTCGGATCAGCCGGCGCCGACGTTCCCACGGTTTTATGCCAACCCCCCGGAAATATTCGCCATGATCGTTCGCCATTTGATTGCGCTGGGTTTGATCGGCCTTTGGAGTATGGCCGCGGTCGCCCAGGAAACGGCGCCTGCCGACGCCCCCCCGGACCCAACCCAAGCTGAGCGGGCCTCCAAGTCCCCGGCCACGCCTGAAGGGGCCGAATTCGAGAAGCTGTTCGACCAGTGGAAGGATCTGATCGCCAAGCTGCGCGGCCTGCAAATCGAATACAGGGCCGCAAAACCAAGCGAGCGAGCACCCCTCGAAAAACAATATGCCGAGCTGGTCGCGCAAGCCGAGGCCCTGGAACCGGCAATCAAGTCGGGGGCCGAGGCCGCCTACCTGGCGGCCCCCAACCAGGACAAGGACATCGCCAACTTTCTGGCGGCTTTGGTCAAGCACGACGTGGCGCACGACGCCTACGAGGAGGCCCTGCCGCGGGCGAGCCTGCTGAT
>JBBDNX010000787.1:0-9555 GCA_040877345.1 Pirellulales bacterium | reverse complement strand
AAGGTGGTCGCCGCATGCAAATCCCTGTCAGAAGGACGGCCGCTTTGCTTTTTTGGTTCGCTTTCTGGCTAGCGGCAACGCTGGCGTGGGCCGCTTCGAACGAACCGGCGCGTGCCCAGCCAGCCCATCGGCACCCCAGGCAGTCCAAGCAGCCGACACTCGACCGGCCACCGGCCAGCCGCCGCCCGCCGCTCGACTAAGACCGTGCCCAGGTCGGCCGTCGCCTGGACGGCAAGATCGTCGTTCCCACCAACCAGGTGCTTTCCCCCTTGGGACGGCAGGTCGCCTTTTCCGGCCGGCCCACCGACGTGGCCCTTTCGCCCGACGGCCGCTGGCTGGCGGTCCTGTCCCACGACCAGGTGCTCTCGATCGACGTCGAGGCGGTCCGCGTTGCCCACTTCGCCGACTGGCGCGGCGGCAGCTACAGCGGCATTGTCTTCGCCCCCGACGGCCGGACACTCTACGCCTCGAGCATCCGCGGCACCATCGGCGTCTTCGACGTGGACGCGGCCGGCTCACCCCCCAGCCGCCGATCGGCGTCGAAACTGTGCGAGGCCAGGACAACCCGGTACCCGCCGGCCTGGCTATCAGCCAAGGGCACTTGTACGCGGCCATGAACCTGAACAACACGCTGGCCGAGATCGACTTGGCCACCGGCCAGGTGACGCGGCAGATTGCGGTCGGCAGCGCTCCCTACGACGTGGCCGTGGCCGGGGGGAAAGCCTATGTCAGCAACTGGGCCGGCCGCCACCCGGGAAAGGACGATCCGCAAGGCCCTTCAGGCCGGGGCACGAAGGTCCGCGTCGATCCTCTGCGGCATATCGCCTCGGACGGCTCGGTTTCGGTCGTCGATCTGGAGGCCGGCCGCCAGGTGGGGGAGATCGTGGTCGGCCTGCACGCCTCCGGCCTGGCCCTGTCGGGCGACGGCCGCTGGCTGGCGGTTGCCAACGCCAATAGCGACACCATCTCGGTGATCGACACGGCCCTCGACGCCGTGGTCGAGACCATCTCCACGCGGCCGGCTGCGAACATGCTTTTCGGCAGTGCGCCCAACTCGGTGGCGATCTCCAGCGACGGCCGCTGGCTTTATGCGGCCAACGGCACGAACAACGCCGTGGCGGTGATTGCCTTGCGTCCCCCTCATAGCCGGCTGATGGGCTGCTTCCCGACCGGCTGGTATCCGGCCGGCATGGCGCTCGACCCTGCTCGAAACGCGCTCTACGTGGCCAACATCAAGGGAGTCGGCTCCCGCAACGCCGATTGGCGCGGCACACGCAAGGTGAAGGACCGCGTCGTATTCGGCTACAACTCGCACGACTATCTGGGCACCGTCTCGCTGGTGCCGCTGCCGACGCTTGCGCAACTGGCCGGCCACACGGCAACCGTCAACACGAACAACCGTCTGACCGAGGCCACCAGCGCGCTGGCGCCGCCCCGGCGGTCCGCCGCGCCGCGGCCTATACCCGAGCGGCATGGCGAGCCGTCGGTGTTCAAGCACGTGCTCTACATCATCAAGGAGAACCGCACCTACGACCAGGTGTTCGGCGACGTCGAGCGGGGCGAGGGAGATCCGGAGCTTTGCATCTTCGGCCGCGAAGTCACCCCCAATCACCACAAGCTGGCCGACGAGTTCGTCCTGCTGGACAACTTTTACTGCAGCGGCACGCTGAGCGCCGACGGGCACCAATGGACCGACGAGGCCTACGTGACCGACTACATCGAGAAGGCCTATGGCGGCTGGCCCCGCAGCTATCCCTACGAGGGTGGCGACGCCATGGCCTATGCCTCCAGCGGCTTCATCTGGGACAACGTGCTGGCGCACAAGCTGTCGCTGCGGGTCTACGGCGAGTTCGTGTCGGCCACCATCCGCTGGAAGGACCCGGCCCGCGCGGAGCGGCCCGGTTTTCTCGACTGCTATCGCGACTTCGTGGATGGCACCGGCTTGATCGAGGTGCTCGCCGAACCGGCGATCGAAACCATCCGCCCGCACATCTGCCCGACTGCCATCGGTTTCCCGGGAACCGTTGCCGACGTACACCGGGCGCAGCAATTCATCGACGAGCTGCGCGGCTATGAAGAGCGGGGCGACCTGCCCAACTTCATGATCATGCTCTTGCCCAACGACCATACATCGGGCACCACCCCCAACATGCCGACGCCCGAGGCCGCCGTGGCCGACAACGACCTGGCCCTGGGCCGCATCGTCGAGGCCGTCAGCCAGAGCCGCTTTTGGCGCGAGACGGCCATCTTCGTGGTGCAGGACGATCCGCAGAACGGCTTCGACCACATCGATGGCCATCGCACGGTGGCCCTGGTCGTCAGCCCCTACACGCGGCGGCGGGTGGTCGACAGCACCAACTACAACCAGACCAGCATGATCCGCACGATGGAGCTGATCCTGGGCCTGCCGCCGATGAACCAGTTCGACGCCTCGGCCACGCCGATGGCCACGTGCTTTACGGACAAGCCCGACTTCACGCCCTACCGGTCGGTGCCCAACAACATCCCCTTGGACCGCTTGAATCCGCCGTTGCAAGCGATCGACGACCCTCGCCAGTTGCATTGGGCCAAGATCTCGCTCGAGCTTCCCTTGGACGACATCGACCAGGCCGACGAAGACACGTTCAACCGCATCCTCTGGCACGCTGTCCGAGGCAACGACGACACCTATCCGTCGTGGGCTGTGCTAGAAAAGGAGGAAGGTGGAAGAAGGAGGAATAGGGAAAGGGGATCTTGATACTTGGGACTTGGGACTTGGGAAAGACGCCCAGCCGGAGCGTACAAAGAACGGACTTCTGATTTCTGACCTCTGACCTCTGACTTCTGCGATGAGCGAGGTTCTCGATCAATTCGAACAGGCCTGCCGCCATCTGGCCGGCGGGGTTTCCGCCTCGACCCGGCTGAACCGCGCCTTGGGCCACGCGATGCTCTTCGAGCGGGCCGAGGGCTGCCGCGTCTGGGACCTGGACGGCCGCGAGTACATCGACCTCTGTACCAGCCACGGCGCCACGCTGCTGGGACATGGCGATCCCTCGGTCCGTGAGGCGGTCGAGCGGGCGCTGTCCCGCGGAGCGCCCTGCTCGTATGAGAACCGCACGCACACCGAGTTGGCCGACCTGTTGTGCCAGACGATTCCTTGCTGCGAGCAAGTCCGCTTCACCGGCTCGGGCACCGAAGCCACGATGCACGTGATCCGGCTGGCCCGCGCCTACACCGGACGCCCAAAACTGTTGAAGTTCGAGGGCAACTTTCACGGCTATCACGACCAGGTGATGTTCTCCATCGGTACGCCCGCCGACGAGCTGGGCAGCGAAGTCGAGCCAACGTTGCACCCGGGCTCGACCGGGATCACCCGCGGCATCGAGCAGCAGCTCGTGCTGGCTCCCTACAACCGGCCCGACCTGCTGCGCGAAATCTTTCGCCGCCATGCTTCCGAGCTGGCGGCCGTCATCATCGAGCCGATCTGGTACAACGCCGGCTGCATCGAGCCGGCCGCCGAGTTCATGTCGGCGCTGGTCGAGCTCACCCGCCGGCACGACGTGCTGTTGATCTTCGACGAGGTGCTCAGCTCCTTCCGCATGGCACCCGGCGGGGCCCAGGAGCACCTGGGCGTCACGCCCGACCTGTGTACTTTGGGCAAGGCGGTTGGCGGCGGCCTCCCCTTGAGCGTGTTCGGCGGCCGCCAGGCGATCATGCAGCGGCTGATGCCCAGCGGAGACTGCCAGCACAGTGGCACGTACAACGGCCACCAGCTCGGCGTGGCCGCCGGCCTGGCCGCCCTGACCGCTTACCGCCGGCCCGGTTTCTATGACCACATCCGGTCGCTGGCGGCCCGCTTGTACGACGGCATCAATCAGCTCTTTGTCCGCCATGGCGTCAACGGCCGCGTGCATGGTCTGGGGGCCCGCTTCGGCATTTATTTCGGCGTCGAGCAGCCCCGCACCTACCGCGACGTCGTGCTGCACGACCGCCAGAAGATGCTGGCTTTCGTCCGCTCGGCCATTGCCGAAGGGGTCTACTTCCACGACTATGGCGGGGCCGCCTGCCATCACGGCTTCTGCGCCGCCATGACCCTGGCCGACGTGGACGAGGTGCTCCAGCGATTGGACCGGGCGATTGCGCGTATAAAGTAGCAGGCACACTCCGTGTGCCGTAGCTTTTTGTAGCAAGCACACCTTGTATGCGGCGGCGGGCGGCACACGGAGTGTGCCTGCTACTTTGCGCCGTGCCTCTATTCATAGGAAAGCACCCATGCGGATCGCCATCGCTCAGCTCTGGCAGGAAACCAACACCTTCAACAGCCAGCCCACGCTTCGGGCCGACTTCGAGAAGTTCGGCGTGCTGGCCGGCGACGAGCTCGTCGAAAAGATGGCCGACACCAACGAGCTGGGCGGTTTTATCCAGGCATTGCGGTCCTGGAGCCCTGCGGCCGAGATCGTCGGCCTGGTCCGGCTGCCCGCCTGGCCCAGCGGCAGGGCCACGGCCGACACGTTCCACTGGCTGCGAGACCAGGTCGCCGATGCGGTCCGCCGCCGGTTGCCCCTCGATGCGGTGCTTTTGGCGCTGCACGGCGCCATGGTGGCCGACGAGTTTCCCGACGTCGAAGGGCACATCCTGGAGGCGGTCCGCGGCCTGGTCGGTCCCGGCGTGCCGATCGTGGCCACGCTCGACCTGCACGCCAACATCACCGAGCGGATGGCCCGCCAGGCCGACGCGCTGGTGCTGTTCCATACCGCTCCGCACATCGACGTCTTCGAGACCGGCCTGCGGGGAGCCGAAGTGCTGCGCCGCATCTTGTTCGACGGCGCGCGTCCCGTAACCGCCTTCCAAAAGATTCCCGCGGTCGTGCCTGCCGAACGGGCCAACACCCAGGATCCGGCGAGTATCAGTTACGGCTTCAATCGCCGGCTCGTCGCCCTGGAGCGCAACCGGCGCATTCTGTCCGCGGGTCTGGCCACCGTGCAGCCGTGGCTCGATATTCCCGAGCTGGGCAGCAGCGTCGTGGTGGTGGCCGACGGCGATTGCGAGCTGGCCTCGGAGGAATGCCGGCGGTTGGCCGGCGACTTCTGGCTTCACCGCCGCGATTACCTGCCCGAGTTGACCGACTTGGAAGCGGCCGTGCGCGAAGCGCACGATTGCCGCGACGGTCTGGTCGTGCTCGGCGACGGCCCCGACTCGACGACCTCCGGGTCGCCGGGCGACAGCAACTGGCTGCTCAAGGAGTTTTTGAAGTACGACTGGCCCAGGCCGGTCCTGCTGCCGCTCGTTGCACCGGACATTGTTGACGCAGCCCGCCGGTCCGGCACCGGCAGCACAATCACCGCCTCGTTGGGCGGCAAGCTCGACTCGCGGTTCTCCACGCCGCTGGTACTCGATGTCCGCGTCGAGCGCCTGTTCGACGCCCGCTTCGTCCTGTCCGGCCACCTGGCCCGCAACCTGCCCATCGACATGGGCCCCTCGGCCGTCTTGCGGCACGGCAACATCCAGATCGTGGTCACCTCGCGCAGCGGCCCGCACTTTGCGCCCGAGCTGTTCCGTTGCGGCGGCCTGGATCCTCTTTCCGCCGCCGTGCTGGTGGCCAAGAGTCCCTGCGGCTTTCGGGCCGCCTACCAGCAGCACGCCAAGAAGATCATCATGGTCCGCGCCCCCGGCTGCGCCCCGTCGGACTTCTGGAATTATGAGTACCGCAACATCAATCGCCCCCTCTGGCCCTGGGACGAGCTGCCCCACTGGCAGCCCGACCCGTTCCTTGTCCCGCCGCGTAGCTGAATTCGCCAGAATTCAGGCCGCGTCCATTTCCCAGTTCCCCCTAACCATGGCGGCTTCCGCCATGGGCTGGGTAAAATCAAACCGACTCTCGATCTCCGCATCCCAAATCCCGACATGCCATGAACTCAATCGCCCCGAAGCTCCTTCTTGCCCTCGCCTGGATCGCCTGCGTTGCCCAGGGCGGTTACGCTGCCGAGCAGTCTCCACTGAAGGCGGTCCCGTTTCAGGACGTGAGCGTCGCCGACTCGTTCTGGTCGCCGCGCATCGCCACCAACCAGGCCGCCACGATCGAAGCCAATCTGCAGCAGTGCGAAGTGACGGGCCGCCTCAAGAACTTCGCCGTCGCCGGCAAGCTGGTCGAAGGCAGGCATGAGGGGCTGCTCTTCAACGATTCCGACGTCTACAAGGTGATCGAGGGGATCGCCTACACGCTGGCCGGCCGGCGCGACAAGAAGCTCGAAGCCCGCACCGACGAGATCATCGACCTGATCGCAGCCGCCCAGCAGGATGACGGCTATCTGAACACCTATTACACGCTGGTCGAACCGGAAAAGCGGTGGCAAAACATCCAGCACGGCCACGAGCTCTACTGCGCCGGGCACCTGGTCGAGGCGGACTTGCCCAACGACTCCGCCTACGCCGAGACGTGTGCGGCCATCGGCATGGCGCTCTGGAACCACCGGATGTTCCTGATGTCCGGCGACGCAAAATACGCCGACGTGCTGGAGCGCGAGGTATACAACGGCCTCTTGTCCGGCGTGTCGCTCACGGGCGATCGCTTTTTTTACGTCAATCCGCTGGGAAGCAAGGGCCAACATCACCGTGTGCCCTGGTTCGACTGCTCCTGCTGCCCGACCAACATCGTCCGCTACCTCCCCGGCATGGGCGAGCGGGCTTATGCGCACCGCGGCAACGGGCTGTGGACCGTGCTCTACATGGGCAGCTCGGCCGATGTGGCGCTCGATGGCGGCAAGGTGCACCTGAAGCAGGACACGCGCTATCCTTGGGATGGCCGGATCGTGCTCACCGTCGAGCCGGAGCGCAGCTTCCACTTTGATCTCCACCTGCGCGTGCCCGGTTGGTGTGCCGAGCCGCCCCGCGTGACGCTCAACGGCAAAGCGGTCGAGCAGCCAGCGATCGACCTCGGCTACCTGAAGCTCAGCCGCCGCTGGCAGGCCGGCGACGCCGTCGAGCTCGAACTGCCTATGAGCGTCCAGCGGGTGTATGCCGATCCCAGGGTCACGGCGAACCAAGGGCGCGTGGCCCTCCAGCGCGGCCCTGTCGTTTACTGCCTGGAAGGCGTCGATAGCGCCGATCGCGTCCGCGGCCTCTGTCTGCCGCGTGAAGCCCGCCTCTCGGATTCGTTCGAGAGCGACCTGTTGGGAGGCGTCGTGGTGCTCCGCGGCGAAGCGCTGGCGGTCTCTCGTGGCGAAGACGGCGAGTTGGCCACCGAACGGTTCAAGTTCACCGCGGTTCCCTACTCGACCTGGGACAATCGGCGGCCTGGCCCGATGGTGGTTTGGCTGCCCGAGGATCCGGAGCTGGCCGAGATTCCCGGCGAGGAGGGTGTGCGATCGGGCGAGATGACGATTCGCGCCTCGCACGTGAACCCCACCGACTCGCTGGCCGCCCTTGCCGATGGCCGGCTGCCCGAATCTTCGGCCGATCACAATCTGCCGCGGATGACCTGGTGGGATCATCGGGGCGGCAGCGAGTGGGTCAGTTGCCGCTTCGACAAGCCGCGCACGCTCGCTCGCGCCGCGGTCTATTGGTTCGACGACACCGGGATCGGCGCCTGCCGCGTGCCCCAGGAGTGGCGGCTGTTGTGGCTCGACGGCAACGCGTGGCGGAGCGTCGAGCTGACCGATTCATCCAGCTACGCCACCATGCGCGACCAGTTCAACGCCGTCCGGTTTGAGCCCGTCACCGCCCGCGAGCTGCGCCTCGAAGTCGAGCTCCAGCCTCGCTACTCCGGCGGCATCCTGGAATGGCAGGTGGAACACGGGAGCGACAGGAATGCAACATCTCAGACCCCGCACCCGACACAATAGCCGTTATACGGATGAGAGGTCGGCTTGAAGAACCTTGTTGACTTGGACGTGAAGTGTGAGGACTTTCTGAAGGACAATCACCACTTTTACGCTCATAAGGCCGGGCGGAAGAAGATAGCGCTGATAAGTGTTGAGGTGGCCAACAAGGATTCTGACAATGTGCGGCTCATGCTTGGGGCATCCAAGCTGATTGCCGATGAGCGAAGCTACCACGTCGAGACACCGGCCCTGATCATCCGGAAGTTCTCGGAGTTCACATGGGACTTCCTGGTCTACTTGATCATTGACTTTCACCCCGTGCTGGCCGCGGTGGATGCCTTCTTCTTGCTGACCGGCCCGGTCTACAACCGGAGACTCAGAAAGCAGTTGCACTTGCTTTCAGACGGCGAGATCCTGCTTGGGCCGGGCGAGTGCAAGCAGGCGCTCGTTGGTTTCCGTGGTGTCTCCGGAGAAGCGAGCCGGCTGGAACTTTCGTATTGCAGCCCGGATGGCGAGCAACGCCAGCTCCCGTGTGCCATTCGTTAGAAAAAAGGGGATAAGTCCAATATCGCGCACAAAGATCGCTCTTTTTTCTAACAATTGGACTTATCCCCTTTTTTTATGAACAGGTGTCTGAGCGGAGTCGAACCGCTACCTGCTGGTTCACAGCCAGACGTGCAGAACCGCTACACCACAGACACCACGGAACAGGCCTGAGGCTGGAGACCTGTGGCCTGAGGGAAGATGCCTGAGCCTGAAGGCCTGACGGCAAGCACCCCGACCAGGACTCGAACCCGGAACGCCTCGTTCGAAGCGAGGCATGATCTCCGTTTCACCATCGGGGTCATCAACAGGCCGGAGGCTGGAGGCCTGAGGCTGGAGGGGCCGACGCCGCGCCCCCCCTCTCCAGCCTACAGCCTCAGGCCTGTTCCTGAGTGGCACGGGCGGGAGTCGAACCCGCACATTCCAAGGTTTGAGCTTGGCCGCTCTGCCAGTTGGCGTACCGTGCCGCCAAGCGCCCGCGGGCGAAAGGCGAGTGGCTCAGGTGGGACTCGAACCCACAGCATCTCTCGTTCTAAGCGAGAGTGGTCTGCCGTTGCCTACCGAGCCATGTAGCGTGTCAGTGCCCAGGGCAGGAGTCGAGCCTGCATCCGCTTGGGTTTAAGCCAAGCCGCTCTGCCAGTTGGCGTACCTGGGCCGGTGCCGCCTTCCAATCGAAATGATCCCGCATGGACTCGAACCATGGTTGCCTGGGTGTAGGCCAGGAGTCGTCGCCGCTGGACCACGGGATCGCGGGAACAGGCCGGAGGCTGGAGACCTGAGGCCTGAGGGACATTGATTTGAAGACCTTTGTTGGGAGACTTTTGATGCGAAGCCACACGAAGTTGCAGACGGTTGAACTGGCTGATCAATTGGCGTTGCTGGTTTACCGGCATACAGCCGGATTCCCGCGCGACGACGTGTCCGCATTGACTGCTCGGATTCGGCGAGCGGAAGCCGTGGGACTCGAACCCACAAGCGGCCAAGGCCGCCACCTGTTTTCAAGACAGGCTCCTCATCCAGCCGGATGACTTCCGGGAACAGGCCGGAGGCTGGAGACCTGAGGCCGGAGGCTCCGGCAGGAGGGATCGAACCTCCATCCCCTGCTTAACAGGCAGGTCGATTACCGTTATCGGATGCCGGAAGATTTTCATAAGCGCCATCAAGAGCGCCCAGCGGGAGTCGAACCCGCACTTCCGCCATGGCAAGGCAGCAG
>JBBDNX010000786.1:0-1769 GCA_040877345.1 Pirellulales bacterium | reverse complement strand
CGATGTCCGACCTGATTCCCATGACCCGTGCCGGCTACGACAAGCTGATGGCCGAGCTGAAGGAAAAGGAAACGGTCGAAATGCCGCAGCTCGCCCAGCGCGTGGCGGATGCCCGCAGCTCCGGCGATCTGAGCGAAAACGCCGAATATCACGGGGCCCGCGAATCGCAGGGCCTGCTGTTGGCCAAGATCAACCTGCTGCGCGACAAGCTTTCCCGCGCGCAGATCATCGACTCCACCAATCTGCCCAAGGACGAAGTCGTTTTCGGGACGACGGTGGTGGTCAAAGACCTCGACTTCGGCGACACCGAGCAGTTCACGCTGGTCGGCGCCGGCGAAGAAGATTACGACAACGGCAGGATCCTGGTGACCAGTCCGCTGGCCCAGGGGCTGGTGGGCAGGAAAGTGGGCGAGCGCGTCGAGATCGACGTGCCGGCCGGCACGATGAAGTTCGAGATCATCGAGATCCGTCGCGATTAATCGCCCCCTCACGCCTGGTCGCTCAGCGCCTCGGCCAGCCTGGCGGCAAGCTCGGCCGGCGTGACGCCGCGGACCAGGAAGCGCTTGTTCGCAGCCGTGACGCCGCTGATCAGCTCGAACTGCCAAGGACGCAAGCCCAGCGACCGGCTCATCACGGCCACCAGTGCCTGGTTGGCCTTGCCTTTCTCGGCCACCTGAGTCACCGAAACTTTCAGGGCCCCGCCGGCCATCGGGCGCAACCCGGACCGGCGGGCGCCGGCCTGGGCCCGCACCGGCAGGACCGTGCCCTCCGGGTGCGGTTCCAGGGCGATGGTCACGAGACGCCCTCGAATAGTACCGACCCCAGCCGGATGATGGTGGCCCCCTCCTCGATGGCTGCTTCGAAATCGTTGCTCATGCCCATCGAAAGCTCTGCGAGCGACAGGCTCTCGGGCCAGGTTGACTGCAACTCGTCGCGCAGGCCGCGCAGCGCGGCGAAATCGCGGCGGGCTTTGTCCAACCCGCCCAGCCGGCCGGCCATGGCCATCAGCCCCCGCACTTCCAAGTGAGTGCACTGCGAAAGCGGCCCGGCCAGGCCCGGTAACTCCTCAGGCGCGAAGCCATGCTTCGCCTCGTCCCGCGAGACGTTCACCTCCAGCAAGACGGGCACGTGCAGATCGGCGCGCTGTGCTTCCGACTCGATCGAGTGCACCAGCCGCAGGCTATCGACGGAGTGGATCAGCCACACCAGCGGCAGCGTGCGGGCCACCTTGTTGCGCTGCAGGTGGCCAACCAGGTGCCAATGGACATCATCGATTCCGAGCTGGCCTGCCTTTTGCCATAGCTCCTGGGGCCGGCTTTCGCCCAGGTGCCGGCAGCCGGCGTCGATGGCCGCCCGGGCCGCGAGCTCGCCGGCGTACTTCGTGACCGCCACCAGCATGACTTCCTGCTCGCTCCGGCCCCCGCGGGCGGCGGCCTCGGCAATCCGCTGGCGCACCCGGCGCAGGTTTTCGGCAATGCGAGCGACTGGCGAGGTCATGGTCACTCGATTTCCAAAAGCGGCTCCACCTTCCCCTGGCGATCGAATCGGGCGACGAGGAACTCGGAAATCAGATTGTGGCCCAGCACAGTGCGGTTGCCGCGCTCGGCCAGCGAGCGGTAGATCAACCATTGCTGGCGGCCCACCTGCACGCGGTAGCCCACCGCCGGGTCGGCCGGCTGGACCACCCGCTATTCGGCCACCGTCAGCCGCCGCCAGGTTGCCTGCCGGGTCAACCGGGCGGCGGAACAGTCGATGAACAAGGGGGCGAA
>JBBDNX010000785.1:0-9564 GCA_040877345.1 Pirellulales bacterium | reverse complement strand
GTAATGATCCCCTCTTCATACCCCTTGACATGCTTAGAACAGAGGAACCCGTACTATGGCGCCGGACAAACCACCTGTGGATCCAGGCAGCCGTTTTTTGAGGTCGAAATCTTAAGAGGGCTTGATACGCAGCTCGGGGAAAAAAGGGGCTTCCATGCCCGAAATCGTTAAGAGATCACCCACAGATTCTGCTGAGGAGGCGAAATAAAGGAAGAAATACGAAGGAGGAATCAGAGAAGGCGGCCACCTTGTCGTCGTCTCACCCCTTCACCCGCTTCGCTTCCTGCCTGGGCCAGCACGTACGGCCCCTTGGGAATCACCGCCAGCGTGGCATCCGGGCCGTACTCGGCCAGCGAATCGGCCACGGCCGCCTCGACGGTCGCCGCGCTCTCGACAAACAGGCTGCTGAGCGTGGCGGGTGCGAGGCCGTCGCTGACCACCTTGACGCGGGCCTTGCGGCGGACCTTGGCCAGCTCTTCGAGCTGCCACTGGTCCATCACGAAATAATCCTTGCCCAGGATCCGCTGGACAAACTCTTCCAGGCTGGCGTTCTCGGTGAACAACCGCTGGAACTCGGGGCTGCCGATCCCCTCCGAGAGGCTGGCGGCCATGATGATCGTGCCCCCCTGCTTGACGACCGGCAGCGCGCCGGTGAGCCCCTTGACCGCCTGGTAGAACGTGGTGTCCAGCGGGTAGCCGGCCGAGCAGGTCACCACCACGTCGACCGGCTCGGCAACCGTGTCGGTGACCACGCCGCGGACGAACTCGACCCCTTCCATGAAGGCCTGTTCCATGTCGCCGGCCACAAACGAGAGCGGCCGCCGCTGGTCGTCGATCACCACGTTGACGATGAAGTCGCAGCCGGTGTGCCGGCCGATCCAGGTGTTCTCTTCGTGAACCGGGTTGCCTTCCAGGATGCCGCAGTCGGCCTTGGGATGCTCGAGGAAATCAGGGCCGTGCCAGACCTTGACCGTCTCCAGCGCCGCCAGGCCCGGGCAGATCAGCTTGCGCCCGCCTGAGAAGCCGGCCATCAGGTGGGGCTCGATCAGGCCGGTGGTGATCTTGAGGTCGGCCTCGACGTAGCGGCGGTCGATCCAGATCGGCACGCCTCGCGGGCTTTTTCCCAAGTAGGCGTGCTCGTCCCGCACCTTGCCATGATGGTTTTCGATCCGGTAGTTCTCGAAGATCTCGCGGCCGACCATTTCGACCAGCTCGTCGCGTTCGTTGGGGCGGTGCAGGCCCGTGGCGACCAGGATGGTGATCTTGCCGCGCGGGATGCCGGCGGCCTCGAGCGTGGCCAACAGTTGGGTGAGGATCAACTGGTTGGGCACAGGCCGCGTGATGTCGCAGATCACCACGCAGGCGTCTTTTCGTCCGCGCGCCAATTCGGCCAGTGGCGGCGTGCCGGTTGGCCGCTCGAGCTGCTCGAGCAGGGCGGCTCGCGGGTCGGCCAGTGGGACGGCGTTCTTGTAGGCCAGCGTGCGGACGACCCGATCGTCTGGCAATTCGACTTCCAACCCCGTGCGGCCGTATTCGAGGTGTACCCGCATGCCATGCCACTATTTCTTGGGTGTTTCGGCCGGTGCGGCGGCAGCTCCTTCGCCTTCTTCCTCTTCCTTGCGTTTCTTCTTTTTCTTGATCGAGAGCTTGTAGACGCGGACTTTGGGCAGTCCCATCGGGCTCTGCGCCTCCTGCCAGCGATCCGAAGCCTGCAGTCTGGCGATGCGTTCGCCCCGCGTCAGCACGCTCCGGGAGCGCACCAGCCCCGCCCTGATCTGCAGGCTCTTATCCATGGTCATGGTCGATCTCCCGATTCCCTTAAGCGGCGGCGCGCCGCCCTATCGTGTTTCGTTGGTCCCACCTGGACTCCTCACTATATCGGCCCTCCGCACGCCCTTCAAGGTTGGCCGTCCCGCGGTAGTGATTGTCAGCACCCCGGTATGTGCTGCACATCGCGCGGTAGTGGCTTCGTGGAGTCGGGCGCGAGGGGGGCCAGCGGCGGGGGGGTCAGGGGCCGGCCCTCGAGCTGCCGGCGCATTTCGGAGGCGATGAAAAACGACCCGGTGATGCAGACCAGGTCGTCCACGCCCGCTGTCCGGTGGACTTCGTCCCAGGCCGACGCCGGGTCGGGGCAAACGCTCCAAGGCCTTTCGGTCAATCCGCCTGCCAGGCGGACAAGCTCGTCGGGTGGGAAGGCGCGCGGATTGTTCTGATACCGCGTGAAAATGACGCGGTCGAATCGCGGCAGCAACAGCGCCAGCATCTCAGCCACCTGCTTCTCCTGCGTGGTCGCAAACACCAGCACCCGGCGGCAGGCCGAAAAGCTCTCGTCGAGCGTGGCCAGCAAGGCCTCGACCGACGCCACGTTGTGCGCCGCGTCGACGACGATCGTCGGCCAGCGGCCAACCACCTCGACCCGTGCCGGCCAGCGCACTTCCGCCAGCCCGCTTCGAATCGCCCCTTCCGGCAGCAGCAATCCTTGCTCCTCCAGCTCTTCCAGAACCGCCAGGACGGTGGCGGCATTCGATGCCTGGTGGCGGCCCAAAAGCGCCATCCGCAGGTCGTCGTAGCGGCGCCGCGGACCCTGGTAATCCAAGCTTCCCTGGCCGGGCCCGCGCTCCAGGTGCCGGGGCGGACGGTAGCTGAAGGCAAAATCGCGGCCCGCTTGGATCAGCCGGCTGCCCTGCCGGCGGCACACCTCCTGGATCGCTTCCCGCGGCGCCTCGTCCACAACGCCGCTGACCACCGGCACGCCCGGCTTGATGATGCCGGCCTTTTCCCGGGCGATCTGGGCTAACGTATCGCCCAGTTGTTTCATGTGGTCGAAGCTGATGCTGGTGATGACCGATACGCACGGCTGGCAAACATTGGTCGAATCGAGCCTCCCGCCCAGGCCCACCTCGAGCACCGCTGCGTCCACCCGCCGACGGGCAAAGTGCACCAGGGCCATGGCCGTGGTGAGCTCGAAGTACGTTGGACCGGATTCGTGGGGCCACGATGCGGCGCCTTGGCGGTCCAAGCCGGCCACGATCGGCCGCAGCTCGTCGACCAGCTTCACCAGCTCGACGCCCGGGCACGGCTGGCCGTCCACCGCCAGCCGCTCCTCCAATCGCTCCAGGTGCGGCGAGCTATACAGGCCGGTTCGGTATCCCGCCGCCGTCAGCACGGCGGCCAGCATGGCCGAGGCCGATCCCTTTCCCTTGGTCCCGGCGACGTGCACCACCTTCAGGCCCGACTGTGGGTTGCCCAGGCGGGCCAGCAAGGCCCACATGCGATCGAGCTTGAACTCCCGCTCGCCGTAGGGAATATTCAGCGATCGTTCGTAGTCGATGCGGGAATACAGGAAGTCCAGCGCCCGATCACGCTCGCGGCAGGCGAAAGCATCGTCCAGCGGTGGTGTGTCGGGGTGTTCCATAAAGACCCACTCGTTGTACCAACGGCCTGGGGCCGCCGACTAGTGGGCGTCGAGCGCGCCAAGGCGCAAGAGTGAGGGCCGGAGAGAGTGCGGGAGACTCTTTCCGGCCCCTTGGGATGCGGAGAGTTGGTGGGACGTGGGGAGTGATTCAGGCGGGGCAAACTCCGCGCCGCTCGCCGGCGGACAGGTCGCCCCGCAACGACTGGCACAGCCGGCGTATTTCGTCCAGGTCGCGCTGGATGGATTCAGCCAGGTACTGCTCCAGGCGGCCATCGGCGGTTTGCCATTCGCGATGGCACTCATTCATGTGTTCCAGGATGTCTTTCATCCACATCAGCCTTGCTCGCCGGTTCATCAGGAACCCCCCCGGTGATGGACCCAATGCCTTGTTCATACCTTCTTCGGTGCTCGACGGGGCTAAAGCACTTGGCGTGCCAGAAGGCTTCTTCAGCGACAAAAACGCGGGGGGCCTGGTATTGCAAGTTCTTTTAGATCAGGGAGTTGCGCAACGCGACCAAAGCTCTGCGTCGCCCGCGGCACGTCCTAATTCGGGCAATGGGATTTGTAAAAACTTCCGCAGGCGTTGAAAATCCTCTCGTCAGACGAGCAGAGGCCGGGTGCAGGTTTGGCGGAATCCTGCTTGGCAGCCGAGGGCTGGGCAGCCAAGGGAAGAGGGAAAACATGTCTAATCAGTCTGCTCTACTTCGACCACCTGCCCACTGCGCACGACAAACGTGCGATCGGTCAGGATCGTCTTCCCTCCGTCGTATTTGTACTTGACCCGCAATCGGCCGTCTTTCGCGGGCGGAAACCATTCGACAATCTGGAATGACGGCTCATGGTCCTCTAGCCATTGCTCCACAATGGTCTGCTCCGACGGCACCGAGGCAAAAAGCGAACGATGCCCCAGCAGCAGTGCGCCGGCCAGAATGACAAGGCAAGCGGCCTGGCCGACGATGACGGCCGTCTCAAACAGACGCGAGCGCTTGGCTCCGGCTCGGCGGAGCAAGACCGCCCGGCAATAGTCCCGCACCAGCTCGCGGTACACGGAAAACAACTGCCGCTGCTGGGCCTTGTTGTGCGTGTACCCTTGCTTGAGCGTGCGGCGCGACAGATAGTCTGCCACTGCTTGGGTGGTGGTGGTCCATCGACCTTTCGAGCTGCTCTTCAACACGCCGCGCGCTAGCTTATAGCGAACCTTGTCAATCTGCTCGGCGGAAGGAGCCCTGGTGTGGTAGATGATCCGCGCAGCCTCGTTGACGTTCAGCACTCGCTCGTTTGAGACCACCCGTGCACCTCACCTGGTCCTGGCCCAGGTCGGCCGGCAGAAGCAACCGACCCGGGCCATATCTCCGGCTCATTTGCTGAAGCTGTCGGGGAGCGGTTCCTTCCCGTCGCGGGTCGATATGGCCCGCCAGACTCCCATGTCGATTTGGTCGTCAATGGAGCGGATGGAGCCGTCCATCATGACCACGTTCACGATCCCGCCATGATAGCTGCGTGCCGTGACGGCGGCGTACGTCGGCGGATCGCCTGCTCCACCATTTGCGAAGCCCTTGCCTTCCTGCCAATTGTTCCAGTCCACGTCGTAGACGACGAAGTTCTCGGTGCAGAGCACGCGCTCATTGGGCCGCAACAGCGTGGTAAAGCCGATCTGGTGGGCCCGTCCATCCACCCACTCCGTGTGACCGCTGGCCGTCTTGAAGTCTCCGGCGAGCGTGCAGATGGCGGCCGGGTCGACGGGCTGCCAGACCGGGTGAATCATCGGGTCCCAGACCGCATCGAGGTTCGCTTTGATCTCCCCCTTGTTGCGATAGTAGGGGTTCCAGCCTTTGACCTCGGCGGCAGCCAGCGTGAAGCTCAGCCCATCCGGGAAGCTGCCCGCCGTCAGCTTGCTGTTAGGATAGAAGGCCCCTGGCCCCCCGGTCTCGGCCGCCGGGTCCCACACAAACCAAATGCCCAGGTTCACGGCGTAATTGATTGGGTAGTGCACGGGCACGCCGGCCTCGATTCTCACTTCGTCCCGGACTTCCGATGGGCAAAGGTAGGTGGGTGTCCGCATGGCACTGAGTTGCGTTGTCTGGCCATCGGCCGTGACGACGGGAATCGCCAGGTTGTAGCTCTGGTCGAAGTCGATGAACGAATGGGTGATCTTCTGCTCCAGGTAGGGGAGCAGCAAGGCAAAGGTGGACCAGCCGTTGATATCGACCGCGGTGGACGAGACGGGCAGGGTCTGCTTCCAGCTTGGGGGATAGACCTTCTTGGCCGACTCGTGGTTGTGGAGTGCCAAGCCGATCTGTTTCAGGTTGTTCTGGCAGCTCGTTCGGCGGGCGGCCTCGCGTGCGGCATTGACGCCGGGCAACAGCAGGGCCATGAGCAGGCCGATGATAATGATGACCACGAGCAACTCGATCAGTGTGAAGCCATGGTTCAGGGCATGCTTCAGGGGGTGCCGCCGATGGGATCGAATGTCGCACATGAGACTAGTCTCCTTTTGCGTGTGGCGAAGTCCTGGCTGAGTCGTAACTGAGACTCAGTATCAACTAGGAGCGGATTCTAACCCCGGCCACGCCCCTGTCAACCCCTGGAGAAGTTTTCGCCGGTCGAAATCGGCCTGGTTAGACGGGCTGGGTGGGGCCTGGGCAGTCTGATCCGCGGCAAGCGAGGGCGCAGCGCTTCGGCCGGAGGGAGAAGAAAAATCAGCCCGGCGCAACGCGAGAAGCGATCAACAGTAACGCCGACGAGGGGCGCGAAGGCGGGGAGCAACCGCTTCTCAGTCGGCCACGTAAGGCAGCAGGGCCATGAAGCGGGCCCGCTTGACGGCCTTCGAGACGGCGTGCTGGCTGGCGGCCGTGCAGCCGCTCTTACGGCGGCCGATCAACTTGCCTTGCCGGCTGGTCAGCTTGCTCAACAGCTCCAAATCCTTGTAATCGACGTACATTGGGCGGGGACGCTTGCCGTCGACAAAAACCGGATCCTTTTTCTTGCTGCGGGTGGTCAGCTTCGAACGCTTCTTGGCCATCGAACTTCGCCTGTCGGTGCGGTCGGTCCGCCCGGTACGAGCAACCATGGCTCCATGGTCTGCTCCGCCGGGCAGGTGGAGCTTCGCATCATAGCCGGATCGAATCGGTCCGTCAAAGGCATGCCGGCCTTTGCCCGCAATCCGCCGCTTGAAACGCCCAGCCAAGCCTTTTATAGTGAACAGGCCGTGAAGGGGGCGCGTGCCGGGGCCGTGGAGCTGTCTCCGCCGGGCCGACGAACTCCAGGAGCGGATGAACTCCGGGACTGGAAGCTGCGTAGATGAAGCATTCATGCGGGGTCCCGCGCCGGCAAATCACTTTGTTCCATCCCACACCACGAGGCCCCTAATGCAGTCTGTCGTCGCGACGGCGCCGCCAGCCGTCCAGGCCGATACCCGCCCAGAGGTGGTCATTGAGATCCGCAATCTATCCAAGGTCTACCGCGATTTCTGGGGGCGCCAGAAGGTCCGGGCCCTGAAGGCCTTGGATCTGGAAATCCGCCGCGGCGAGATTTTCGGCTTGCTGGGCCCGAACGGGTCGGGCAAGACCACGACGATTAAACTCCTCCTGGGGCTGCTATTCCCCAGCAGCGGGCAGGCTCGCGTCTTCGGAAAAGAGGCCTCCGACGTCACCAAGAACGAGCGGATCGGCTATCTGCCGGAAGAGTCGTACCTGTACCGTTTCCTCAACGCGGAGGAGACGCTGGATTTCTACGGCCGCTTGTTCGATATGCCCGCCTCTGTCCGCCGGCAGCGGTCCGCCGAATTGATCCGGATGGTGGGCCTGGAGGGCGCCAAGCGGCGGCAGCTCAAGGAGTACTCCAAGGGCATGACGCGTCGAATCGGGCTGGCCCAGGCGCTGATCAATGATCCCGATCTGATCGTGCTCGACGAGCCGACGACGGGGCTGGATCCGATCGGCTGCCGGGAGATGAAAGACCTGATCGTCGACCTTCGCTCGCAGGGCAAGACCGTGCTGATGTGCAGCCACCTGCTGGCCGACGTGCAGGACGTGTGCGACCGCATCGCCATTCTGCACCAGGGCGAGCTCAAGGAACTGGGCCGCGTCGACAGCCTGCTCAAGATCCAGCAAGAGACTCAGATCAGGGCCTCGGGTTTGAGCGAGGCAGCCAAGGAAGAAATCCGCTCGGTCATCGAGCGCCATCAGGGCAAATTGTTGACGATGGACAATCCGACCACCACCCTGGAAGAGCTATTCCTGAACATCGTCCAGGACAGCGAGGCGCGGCCGGGTCGCCGGGCGCGTGAGAGCTGAACCGGCTCCATTGAGGCCTGCGGCCGGTTGGCCGGCCACGATATGCCGGTCAACGTTTATTTTGGCATTTTTGAAGACAGCGTTTCGCCATGGATCTCGAAAACCAACCGGCACCCTACTTGGAATGGCTGCTGGGCACGTCCAGTACGATCGGTGCCTTGTTCTATTGGCTGGCCGCGGTCCTGGGGCTGGGCCTGGGGGCGCTGGCGGTCAGCTTTGTGTTGACAGCGGCCCGTTACGGACCCGGCCGGGCGGGCGACATCATCTTCCAGGTGCTGGTTTCCGGACTGCAGGACATCGTGCGGATTTCGCCGCGGCGAGTCTTCGCGCTGGCCTCGCTCGCCGTCCGTGAGGCCGTCCGCCGGCGGGTGATCATCGCCTTCCTGGTATTCATCGTGGTCCTGCTCTTCGCCGGTTGGTTCATCGAACCCGGAGTCACCAATCCCGCCAAGCTGTACATCAGCCTCGTGATGACGGCAACCACGTACCTGGTGCTGGTGATGGCCTTGTTGCTCAGTGCCCTCAGCCTGCCGGCGGACATCGAGAACCGCACCATCTATACCGTCGTCACCAAGCCGGTGCGACCCAGCGAGCTGGTGCTGGGCCGCATACTGGGCTTTTCGGCGATTGGGACTGTTTTGCTGGCTTTGATGGGGGTGGGCAGCTACGTGTTCGTGGTCCGCAGCCTGGACCATCAGCATACCCTGCTCGCCGAAGAGCTGCAGCCGCTGCCCCCCTCGTCGCAGGGCACTTCGCCGAGCAAGCAAGGGCGAACCCGTTCGGCGCACGGGCACCGGCATGACGTGACCGTCGATGAGCACGGCCATGGGTTGACGGAAACCGAGCAGAACCATTGGCACCGGGTGAGCATGACGAAGGATGGCGACTACCGCGTTGGGTCTCCGGAGGGTCATTTCAATGCGCGTGTGCCGGTATACGGCAAGCTGCAGTTCAGGAACCGCGACGGCAACCAGGCCCGGGAGGGCTTGAACGTAGGCAGCGAGCGGACCTACCGCAGCTACGTAGAAGGCGCTACGCCCGCCGCGGCCATCTGGAGGTTCTCGGGAATCGACCCGGCCGACTATCCCAACGGCGTGCCTATTGAGATGACGATTCGGGTATTCCGGACGTACAAGGGGGAGATCGACAAGGGCATTCTGGGCAGCATCACACTGGTCAACCCGCGCAATCCGAGGGTATCGAGCATCTTTCGCACCTTCCTGGCCAAAGAGTACGCGATTGACCAGCACGTGATCCCATTGAAGTTCCAGGATGATACGGGCCGCTCGGTCGACTTGTTCAAGGATCTGGTGGCCGACGGCGAGTTGGAGATCCAATTGAAGTGCCTGGAGCGGGCCCAGTTTTTCGGCATGGCCCAGCCGGACCTGTACCTGCTGCCGCGCGAGGGGTCGTTCTGGGTCAACTACGTCAAGGGCTACGTGAGCATCTGGCTGCAGATGGTGCTGCTCGCGGCGATCGGCGTTGTCTGGAGCACGTTCCTCAATGGGCCCGTGGCCCTCTTGGCCAGCCTGGGTACGTTGATCGGCGGCTTCTTTGCTGATTTCATGCAGAATCTGGCTGCCAACAGGGTCGTGGGAGGCGGCACTTTCGAGTCGTTGATCCGGATCGTTCAGCAGGAGAACATGATGCTCCCCCTCGATTCCACGATCACCAATACGGCGGCGACCTGGCTGGACCAGGTGGGACGCATTCCCCTGTTCATCGTGTCGCGCCTGTTGCCCAATTTTCCGCAGATGAGCGACGTGGACTATGTAGCTTACGGTTTCGACATTCCTCTAAGCCTGTTGGGGGCCCACCTGACCACGGGGCTGGGCTACCTGCTGCCGGTGCTGA
>JBBDNX010000784.1:0-1773 GCA_040877345.1 Pirellulales bacterium | reverse complement strand
CCGTTCCCAGCCATGCCAACGCAAAACGAACACGCATGGTCGCCTCCAGTTTTGACGACGAGAAGATGTGATTGTTTGCTCGTAAGTCGAGCCGGTGAAGTGCCGCCGGTGTTGTTTGGAAGTCTTGGAAGTGCAGTTTAAGCGCCGCTTGCTGCCGGGTAAAGCGAGTGGCCTGGTAAAGCGACTTGCCTGGTAAAGCGACCCGCCTGCTAAGGCCGCTTGCCTGGTACAAGCTAGCGGGCCGCCCATTGGCTGTTGGCGTAACGGTCCCTCAGCAATTGCGTGGCCTCGACCGCCCGCTCCGGTTTGCCGACCTCGTTCCACAACACGGCCAGGTTCCACAGCGCCTCGGCATGGGCCTGCGGGTTGGCGAAATACAAAACGTCCACGTGCAGAAAGGCCAGCAGCGCCTGCTTCGTGCCGCCCGGCTTCTTGCGGTAGCAGTTGCCCAACGTCACGTAGGCCCGCGCGTGCAGCTCGGCGTCCTCCGCCGGCAAGGCCGCGATGATCGCCTCCACCAGCTTGATCGCCTCGTCGGCCTGGCCTTGCTCGGCCAGGCAGGTCGCCTTGCCCAGCGTGGCCGCGTGCCGCTGTGCGTCGGCCACCGGCCCGGCGGCCTCCAGCGCCAGCACCTGGTCGAACTGGGCGGCGGCCTCGTTTAGCTTGTTCTGGGCCAGCAGGGCCCGGCCGGTCGCCACGCCGGCTCGCATCTTGTACTCGGGAAACGGCGCCTCGCCCATGGCGGCGTAGTACTGGGTGGCCGCCTCGTATTTGCGTGCCGCCACCAACAGGTCGCCCAGCACCTCGTTGGCCACCAGGACGTGGAAGTTGTTCGAGTGATCGCGGACAAAGGCCAGCATCTGCTTGCCCGCCTCGTTCACGTCGGCGCCGCCTCCCAGCGCCAGCCGGGCGTTGGCCAGCGCCCGGTAAAACTCGATCTCCTGCTTCACTTCCGCCCGCTCGACCTTGCCGGCGTCGATCTTCTCCAGCGACCGAAGCGCGTTGTCATATCCGCCGTTGGCGACCTGGTTGCGGATCGCATTGAGCTGGGGAGGCTCCTTGTCGAAGCGGATCGATTCGATCTGGACGACCGGCACCTGCTTGTCGTCGAGCGTGACCTCGGTGCGGGTCATCCCCTTGACGGTGCCCCGCAGCGTTTCGCCGCCGACCTTCTTGATCGCGTCCTGCGCCGACGCGCCGCCGCCAACCGCCAGCCAAAGCCCCAGGGCCGCCACCGACACCACGTTTCTCATTGCACGCTCCTCGATTTCGTTGCGACTTACTTGACGGTCGGCCTGGAAGTGACCTGCGGGCCGGCTGGCCTGGTTTCCCCTTGCGTGTCGGGCGGCTGCCGAGACTGCACTCGCTCGGCCGGCAGTCCCGTCGGCCTTTGCCCCTGGGCCTGCTGAATCGTCCGCAGCAGCGAGTCGTACTTTTTGCGCCACTCGTCGCCTCCCATGTCGGGACGCAGGCGGGAAGTGAGCATGATGTCGAACTCGGCCCTCTTCAATCCTTCGATCTTGTCCGACCCGTCAGCCGCCATCGCCAGGTCAAAACGGCTTTGCGCCAGGTTGTAGCGGGCCTCGTGGAACACGTCGCTGAAGCGCTTGTCGCGCTGCACCATGATCGCCAGCCGGTTCCAGCCCCAGATGACGTTCTCTTCCCTGCCCGCGGCGCCCTTCACTTTGCGGGCGCCGGCGATGGCCAGCCCGTAGTAGGCGGCCTTCTTGCGGCCCCATTCCTGGTAGGTGCGGGCCGCCTCGCGCTGGGCGT
>JBBDNX010000783.1:0-9609 GCA_040877345.1 Pirellulales bacterium | reverse complement strand
TGCGCCGCGACGCGGCCCGGTCGCGCGCCTGGCGGCGCCCGGAGCAGGCCGGCCGGCGGGACGGCAGTCCACGCGAGCGGTCGGATCGCGGCCGGCCGGCGGCCCATCGTCATCCACTGGACGGGCAGGTGCTGCGTCCCGATCCGCGGGGGGCGGACGTTCGGCACAGGCTGGCCCAGATTGACCGGATGCGCGACGAAGCTTTGGTGACCGGCAACTCCCAATTGCTCGACCGTGCCGACCGTCTGGAGGCAGAGGTGCACGCGGGCGGGCAATTCACACCGGGCTATGGCCAGCTCACCGCGGCCCAAGCCCGCGGCGAAGAAGTGGTGCTTCCGCCCGACGGCGTCTACGGCCCCGGATACGGCCTGCTGACGGCTGAAGAGGCCCGCACGCTGGGCCGCGACTTCGGCCAGCGGACGGCCGAGGCGGCCCGAGCCAGGCAGGAAGCGGAGTTCGAGGACGGAACTTCATCGGCGGAAATGGAGTCGGAGTTCGGTTCCGGTTACGGGCGGTTCGCTGCGCGTCGGCGATTGCCCCGGGATGAAGAGCGAGCGGAGGCCATGGAATCGGCGGATGGGCAATTCCAACCCGGCTACGGCCGGCTCACCGCGGCGCAGGCTCGCGGCGAGGAAGTCGTGCTTCCACCCGACGGCGTGTACGGCCCCGGCTACGGCCGGCTCACGGCCGAAGAGGCCCGATCGCTCGGCCGCGACTTCGGCCAGCGGACAGCCGAGGCCGCCCGAGCAACGTTCGACGATCGGCCGCTGTTTGACCCCGACTCGGAAAGCATTGTCGAGTAGATCTCGTCGGGAGGCAATTCGAGGAAGCTGAGCTTCATGCATCCTCCTCGGCGAGTTCCCTAAAGATCGGGTGCATCCAGGCGGGGGCGAGCCTGATGTCCTTGATTAGTTCCTGTCGCTTTTTGGCCGGGATGGTGCGCTTCAAGTGGGCGCGCCGCTCCGGCGTCATGTTCTCCTTGCCCAGCTCACGAAGTGCCTGGATCAAAAGACCGCTCAGCCGTCCCGCCGCCGCCATGTTCTTCGCGGTTGTCCGGCGGAGCTGGATCGTGGTTGAGCCAATCTTTACCGTTCGGCTTGGGCCGTCCGTCAGAAACACAGCCTTCGCTGGTACCTGTTCGGAGAGACCCAGGGCGTTCGCCGCGTACGCCCCTGCCGGTTGGAGACGGGTGCGGTCGCGGCCCGCCAAGGCCCTAGCCACGGCTTCGGCGGATGGCTGGAGCGGCCCCAGCACTGGGTGCTGTTTCGGGAAGTCGTACACGCCTCGGGCCAGGCGGCGAATCGTTCCCTTCCGGGCGAGCCGGTGCAGGGCGATATCGACTGCCTCGCGGCTGCCCAGGTCCAGGAAATCTGCCGGAACAAACACGGAATACATATCAAGGGCCATCCGAGCACGTCGAGCATCGTGGCTCGGGTGTTTCCATACCTGTCGTTGTCGGGCTTGCGGGAATGACCTGCAACGCGGTTTCCTAAAGCTCGCTGTGCGCGCTTCTGCCCGTTAAGCTGGACCCATGGCCCGCCCCTTCCAATTCCGCCTCCGCACCATCTTCTGGCTGGTTGCCCTGGTGGCCGTGGCGAGCCTTGTCGGGCCGCCAGTGCTGCGACACCTGGTAACGACCGGCCAGACCGGCTACTCCAAGTGGGCAATGGTGCTTGCCGCGGCAATCGTTGGGCCTCTGATGTGTGCCTGGGGCAGTAGCAAGGATTGCGGAGAGGCGACGGGGCGCCTGCTCCTTCTGGTTGGCCTTGCCCTAAGCCTTTTTGCCTTGCTCGCCTTGGCATTGCGGCCGCAGGTCGATTAAGAAATCGAAAGCCATGCATCGTCGCGAACAGACCGATGACCGCCAGTCCGAGAACCCCTACCGGGCGCCCGGAGCAGGGCAAGGCATCGCCGAGCCTAAATGGAGGCGGCCACTGAGCATGGCCCTATACCTATCCGCCACCGTTCCAGGGCTGCACGCCCTGATGATGACATACTGGGGCACTATGAATCTAATCGTCGAGTCTCAGCGATTCCCGCTCTCATTCCCGTCCCGCCTCGTGTTTGCTCTTCCTGTTTTCTTCGTGGCGGTGATTTCCGCTTCCGGCGCAGCTGTCCTGGTTTGGATTGCCCGCCGCATCAGCCGTTGAACTGACTTCGGTGCCAAACCCCTAGAATCCGTTCTCAACGGTATCACTATGCGGCCGCGGTCCTGCCGTCTGGCCCACCACCCGTGTCCGTCCCGGATACCTAGTGCCGAACGTAACAATTCGGCAGGGCCTGTCGCAACTTCTCGCAACCCTCATGGGTGACCCGCGTGTCCTCCAGGTACAACGTTTGCAGGCTCGTCAATCCGAACAGATGCGCAAGGCCTGCGTCGGTGACCTGCGTGTTGCTCAGGTACAGCGATTCTAGGCTTGTCAGCCGGGCTAGATGCGCGAGTCCAGCGTCGGTGACCTTGGTGCCCAGCGACAGCCTCTGCAGGCTCGTCAGGCCGGCCAGATGCGCAAGGCCAGCGTCGGTGACTTGTGTGTCGCGCAGGCCTAGCACTTGCAAGCTCGTCAACGCGCTCAAGTGCGAACACGTCGAGTCGGTCATGCTCCCTGCGTCGACGAGTACCACGTCGGCAAAATAGTCCATGCCCAGAATGTGACAGAGCCAGTCGGGGCCCGGTGGTTCGCCCGGTGTATTATCGTCGGGCTGAAAGTCATACCAATAATAGCCCCCCGCCTCCCGTATCGCGGCAACCGCGCGGCGCTGTCGCTCGGCGGGGAGCACGACCAGGGCGAGGATCGCGCTGATCAGGGTTACTACGACCAGCAGCGTCGAGAGGCGGTACTGGCGCCAGCGCCAGCGGCGCTTTAGCGGTTGACTTGGCTCCGGTGGTTCCATGCCGGCCATTGTCCGCGTTGCGGCAAGGGGCTGCAACAAGCTTGGCTCGTGCAGGACGGGCGGCGATCGGGCCACGTCGATGGCTTTCTTCTTTCCCGCTTCCTTGGCGCCCGCTAAGCTGAACTTATGGCGCGCCCCTTCCAATTCCGCCTGCGGACGCTACTGCTGCTGGTGCCTTTTGCGGGTGCGGCGTGCCTTTTGGCTCGGCATGCCCCTGGGTTGTTTGCAAGTATTTCCTATCTGACGGTAGTAGTGTTTGCCGCCTGGGCCATGGACGGGATTTCGCCCCCGGCTGGATTATGGATTAGCTTCACACTTGTCGTGTCGCTCCATTTACTGCTTGCCTGCTTGTTCGCTCTCTCACTCTTGCGCTGAAGGCGCGAACCACGGCGGCCGGACTCCAAACTGACCCAGTTGCCGACCCTAAACTACCCCCATGGCCCCTCCCGACCATCCCGACGGCCGCCAGGGCGAGAACCCGTACAGGGCGCCGAAGACAAAGGGGGGTTGCGCAAAGCCCCGCGCTCGCCGATGGCGGTTCGGCGCGGTCGCCGCTATTTCCCTAACTTACTTCATCTTAGCGGCAGTGGCCCTCCCGGTGGGAGGGAGCTATAGGCGCACTGTGACGGAAATCTGGGTATTCGGTGGCCTATCAGGAGTCGCCTTCGCTGCGGCAATCTTGTTCCCGGCAATTTGGCTGTGGAACAAGCTGCGCCGCTAACCGCTTCGGGTTCTGGTCAGCGCGGTCGGCGTCGAGTAGGTGCCGAAATCGTTGAACCAGTGCTTCTTGACGAAGCGATAAAACAAACTCTTCTCGGGGATCTCGTGGCCGGGGTCGTACTGGCTGGGGCGGGACTGCATGACCTCCAGCTCGGCCAGCGCGGTGCCGCGGGCCGTGCTGTCGCGGGCCGAGTGACGGATCACCAGCTCCTTGATCAGATCGGGACGCTCCAGAACGATGCAGCCCCGCGTAGCGGAGGCGGCCAACTGGCGGAAGTCCTTGAGATACTCCGAGCCGTTGAACTTGTCGAACAACGGCCGATCGTCGTGGATCGACTCCTTCGTGAACTGCACGATGGGGCAAGGCTCGATGTCGCCCCAGGGGCTGATGTGATGGCTGATGCCGGTGGCGGCCGGGCAAAGGGCCTGCCCGTCGCCGTCGTAGTAGGCGTCGATGATGCCGATCGGCTTGGCCACCCGCATGTCGACCACGAACTGCCGGGCCCGCCGCTGCTGATCGGGCCGCAGCGCCAGCTCCGGGTTCGAGCTGGGGCCCACCGGCCGGTAGACGTGGTACCAGAGATACAAGACGCCCATCTCGATCAGGCGATCGACCCAGGCCTCCGTCAACAGGTCGTCGATGTTCGTCTGGCACAGGCTGGTCGCCACGCCGGTCAAGAGCTTGTGCTCCAGGCAGTTGTGCAAGCCGGCCATGGTCTTCGACAGCACGCCGGCCCGCCCGCGCCGCTCGTCGCTGACCAGCTCGGTCCCCTCGATGCTCACCAGCGGAGTCACGTTGCCCATCCGCCGCAGCCGGGCCGCCACCTCGCCGGTGATAAACTGGCCGTTGGTGAAGACCTGGAAGTAGCAGTCGCCATGCGCTTCGAGGATGTCGAGCAGCTCGGGGTGCATGAACGGCTCGCCCCCCAGGATGCCGAAAAAGCTGTTGCCGGCCTGGCGGGCCTCGTCGATCAGCCGGTGCATGGCGGCCTGGTCGATGGTCTGCCGCTCGGCCGCCACGTCGACCCAGCAGCCCTGGCAGCGCAAGTTGCAACTGTTGATGATCGAGACGTAGAGGAAGGGGGGAAAGAACTCGCCCCGCTTGAGCCGGCTCTTGTACTTCTGGACCGACCGCATCCCCTTGTAGCCCATGTTGTAGGCCAGCTTCCACAACAACCGCTTGTCGGTTTCCAGGAGCAGGCGTTTGGCCATCCGCAAGTACATGAGCAAGTCCAGGCTGGGTGAGGGCGCGGGAAGTCTCGACCAGTATACCAACTCGACAGGGCCGGCGCGACAGCATAAACTGGCAATGTTGGGGCGGCAAAGCTGGCGGGCCGCAAGCGGCTCCGTTGATTTCCCACCCGACACCATTGCGGCGGCGGATGATTGACCAGGAAAGACTAGCTCTGGCCTACGACACCGCCCGCCGCGACCTCCTGGCCCAGCGCCTGCCGGAGGGGCATTGGAGCGGACGGTTGTCCAGCTCCGCTCTGTCCACCGCCACGGCCACCAGCGCGCTGGCCCTGGCGGCTCGCCACGGGGCGAGCGTCTACGATCTGGCGCGGATGGGGGAGCTGACCACCGCTGGCCTTGCCTGGCTGGCGGAAGCGCAGAACGCCGATGGGGGCTGGGGAGACACCGACAAAAGCCGCTCGAACATCGCCACCACCATGCTGGTGCGGGCGGCCTTCCACCTGGCCGGCGATCCGGCCGATCGAGCGGACTCGCTGGCGCGGGCCGGCGCGTACATCGAAGCGCAAGGCGGGCTGGCTGGCCTCCGCCGCCGCTATGGCCGGGACAAGACGTTTGCCGTGCCGATCCTCACCAACTGCGCGTTGGCAGGGTTGGTGCCGTGGAGCGAAGTAGCCCCCCTGCCCTTCGAGCTGGCCTGCCTGCCCCAGTCGTGGTTCAGGTTCTTGCGGCTGCCGGTCGTCAGTTATGCGATTCCCGCGCTGGTGGCCATCGGGCAGGCGCGATTCGTACACGGGCCGCCCGGCAATCCGATCTTGCGCCGGGTGCGCACGGCGGCACTGGATAAGAGCCTCCGCGTCCTGGAACAGATGCAGCCGGCCAGCGGCGGCTTTCTCGAAGCCACGCCGTTGACCAGCTTCGTGGCGATGAGCCTGGCGAGCATCGGACAATCGGCGCATCCGGTCACCCGGCTGGGCATCGACTTCCTCATGAAGTCGGCCAGGCCCGACGGCTCATGGCCGATCGACACGAACCTGGCCACCTGGGTGACCACGCTGGCGATCAACGCGCTGGCGATCAACGCGCTGGCCGCCCGGCGCAACGAAGCGGCGATGCAGGTGCTGGACGAATGCCGGGCCTGGCTGCTCGGCTGCCAGCACCGCGAGGTCCATCCGTTCACGGGCGCGGCGGCGGGCGGCTGGGGCTGGAGCGACCTGAGCGGCGCAGTGCCCGATGCCGACGACACGGCGGGAGCGCTGGTGGCATTGGCCGAGGCTGATGATTCGTCGGTCGAGCCGGCGGCGGTGCTGGGCATCGATTGGCTGCTGGACCTCGAGAACCGCGATGGAGGCTGGCCCACGTTTTGCCGCGGCTGGGGCAAGCTTCCGTTCGACCGCAGCGGCACCGACCTGACGGCCCACGCGCTGCGCGCGCTGGAACGTTGGCGCAACAGGCTGCCGGACGGCTCGCCCGGCGCGGATTTGCGCAAGGCCCGGATCGACAAGGCGCTAAGGCGCGGCTTCAGGTTCCTTGCCCGCCAGCAGCAGGCCGACGGAAGCTGGCTGCCTCTCTGGTTCGGCAACCAGGACCATCCCCACGAGGCCAACCCCGTTTATGGGACCGCGCGGGTGCTGCTGGCCTATGCCGAGTTGGACGGCGGCGGAACCGAGCCGGCGCGGCGGGGGTTGAAGTGGTTGGCGAACAACCAGAACCCGGACGCCGGCTGGGGAGGCGGCCAGCGCGACGCCGCCGGCCGAAGGCGCTCCAGCGTCGAGGAAACGGCCCTGGCGGTCGAGGCCTTGGCGGCCGCCGCGGGACCGGCATGCGAGACCTGGCTGCAAGCCGCGATTGACGAAGGACTTGGCTGGCTGGTCGAGGCGGTCGAGGCGGGCCGCCACCGGGAAACTTCGCCCATTGGTTTTTACTTCGCTAAGTTGTGGTATTATGAGGCCTTGTATCCGCTGATCCATACGGTTTCGGCGCTGGGTCGGGCGTTAGTGCGGCCGCTCATCGAGCCCGACCGAGAACCTGCCTCAGGCGGCCACCCAGCCAGATTGCACGAACCAGCCACTGGGGCCTGGCATCCAGCGCACCGCGTGTACGACTGACCCACCCGAGTGAGAGGCTTTCACCTTGGCCACAGCACCCGTTGAATCGCAAACGGCCCAGCCCAGCGTGCGGCCCAAGCCACGCCGCCGCAACACGAGCCATTTGAAGCTGGTTCCCGAAACGAAGGAGCTGCGCGAACAGTTGCGCGCCCGCTGCGCGGAGGTGGCCGCCCGCTTGGACCGAGCGCGGCCGCCGGGCAAGGACGAACTCGAGGCGGTGGCCCGCGCCACCCTGGAAGAGCAAGGCCTGCCGGAGGGGTTGCTGGGCTGGTCGATGGTGGCCTTGGCCACGGCCTTCTGGTCGGACCAGGTGGCCTCGGTGCCTTTTGAGCGGCGGCTGTTCCTGCTGCCGCATTGCTTGAAGCACGCGGAAGGCTGCCCGGCCGACTACGACGATTTTGGGCTCGACTGCCGCAAGTGCGGCGCGTGCAGCATCGCCGACTTCCGCAGCCGGGCCGAAGACCTGGGCTACAAGGTGCTGGTGGCCGAGGGCTCGCCGATCGTGCTGAAGATCATCGTGAGCGGCTATGTCGACGCCATCGTGGGCGTGGCCTGCTTGAACGTGCTGGAGAAAGCGATCGACAAGATCCTGCTGGCGGGCATCCCGTGCATGGCGGTGCCGCTGTTGTCGAGCGACTGCCGCAACACGTCGGTCGACGAAGATTGGGTGCTCGACAAGATCCAGGTCCGCGAAGAACCGTCCCAGGTGCAGACCAAGAGCTACGTGCACCTGATGCGGGCCGCGGCGGGCATGTTCGATTCGTGCGAGCTGAACCGGCTGGCCCCCCGGCTGCGCGGTGGAGCGTCGCCGGCCCAGCTCAACGGAGATGGGCTGGGCGGACTCGACCCGATCGCCGGCACGGAAGCAATCGCCTACGACTTCTTGATGAAGGGGGGCAAGCACTCGCGCCCCTTCATCACGCTGGCGGTACACGACGCCCTGACGGGAGGCGGGGGGACCGAGGCGGGGGGAGCTGAAAAGCTGGCGTCGCTGGCCGACGCCGTCAAGCGGACCGCCCTGTCGATCGAAACGTTCCACAAGGCTTCGCTGGTCCACGACGACATCGAGGACGATGACGAATTCCGCTACGGCGATGCGACCTTGCACCGCAAGTTCGGCACCGCCACGGCCATCAACGTGGGCGATTACTTGATCGGCCTGGGCTACCGGCTGATCAGCCGCGAGGCGCCGGCCCTGGGCGCCGAAGTGGCGGCCGACATCCTCGATCGGATGGCCGACGCGCACATGAAATTGTCCGAGGGGCAAGGCGCCGAGTTGCTGTGGCGCGACAGCCGCGAAAAACGGCTGACCCCGCTCGATGCCTTGAAGATTTATGCCTTGAAGACCGCTCCCGCTTTCGAGGCCGCCTTGTACGCGGGACTGCGGTTGGCGGGGCCGGCCGACAAGACCAGCGCTTTCGTGAGCCCTTTCGCGCGGCACCTGGGCGTGGCCTTCCAGATCCTCAACGATCTGAACGACTGGCGGGACGACAATCACAACAAGCTCCTGTCGGGCGGCGACGTGGTGGGAGGCAGGCCGACGGTGCTCTGGGCACTGGCCTTGGAAGGCTTGGAGCCGTCCCAGCGGGCCGAGCTGGAATCGCTGGCAGCCGAGAAGGCAGTGACGCAGGGAACGATCGGCCGCATCCGGCAGCTTTATCAGCAGGCCAACGTGTTCGACAAGGCGGCCCGGCTGGTCGACAAGTACCAGGAACGGGCCGAGGCGGTCGCCGACGAGGTCGAACCGGAAGAGCTGCGGCGGCTGTTGTACTACCTGGTCGACACGGTCTTGGAGCGCCAGCCAGCCGAGGCGCCCCAGGTGGTCGAGTTGAGTTGAAGCACGCGCCACTCGCCATGCCCCAGCCAAGAGCGACCATGCCGGATCTGGAAACCCTGACGGGCCTGTTCCACGACTCGCCGTCCGAGCTGGGCGAGTTCGACGAGGTGTCGGCCGACGAGATGCCGGCGGCCTACCGGCAGTTGCTGGCCCATAATGCCCACATGACGGTGACGGTGGAGCGTTTTCACAACAGCCCGGTCGATGTGCGGGTGCTGGACAAGCGCGTCAGCGCCACCCACTATGCCCGCAAGATCCTGCTCGCGCGCCAGACGGACGGCCAGGTGGTCCAGTTCGGCATTATGCGAGTCAACCCGGCTTATCTTTCGCCCGAAGTGCAGCAGGAAATCCAGGCCGAAAACATTCCGCTGGGGCGGCTGCTCATCCAGCACAATGTGCTGACGCGGGTCCAGTTGTTTTCGCTGTGGCGGATCGTGCTCGGCGAGGAGCTGCAGCGGCTGTTCGGGCTGACCGGCGAATCGATCACGTACGGCCGCACCGCTATGATCGACTGCGACGGCGTGCCGGCCGTGGAGCTGTTGGAAATTGTCACGCCGCCCGACGAGCCGGAGAGGATCGAGTGACAGCCGCGGGAAGAGGCTCAGCCCGTGAAGGGGCCAGCATGACTTGCGCTTTTCGGGCCACGCGGCGCGTCGAGTTCCGCGACACCGACGCGGCCGGCATTGCCCACTTCTCCTGCTTTTTCCACTACATGGAAGAGGTCGAGCACGCCTTCCTGCGGCAGTTGGGCTTGTCGGTGGTGATGAGCGACGACCAGGGCACGATGAGCTGGCCGCGCGTGGCCGCCACCTGCCAGTACCAGGGCGCCGTCAGGTTCGAGGACGTGCTCGACATCGCCCT
>JBBDNX010000782.1:0-9638 GCA_040877345.1 Pirellulales bacterium | reverse complement strand
CCCCGAGCAGAGAAGAGGAACCCGTACTTTCGACCTCTACCTACACCTGCAGATCTCGCAGAAGCTCATTGTTTAACCGAACCCACCTACAGATTCTGCGGAAGAACCTTTTTTTCAAACATGGAGGCCAAGTGGATCACTTGCGCCTTTCCGATTCCTCTTTCCTCCTTCCTCCTTCTGCCTTTCCTGCCTCCTATTGCAATTCAGTCACGGATAAGCGAAAACTAATGCGTTCATCGTTTGCAAGAGTCGTAGCGGAGGAGCGCCAGAATTCCGGCCGCGACGACACAGATCAAGGCCTGAAGTCTGGCGACTTCAGCTACGGGGACGCGCCTTTTCGAGGGTAGCCAGCCATGTTGCACGTGGGCGACGCCAGCGTGCCGGTGTGTAGCGGCGTGTCGAGGCGCAGCTTTCTGCAGATCGGGGCCGCCGGCATGGCCGGTTTGAGCCTGCCGGCGATGGCCAGGCTGGCCGAGGCGGGCGCGGTCGATGAGTCGCGCCAAAAGTTCCGCAACTGCATCACGCTGTTTCTGGTCGGCAGTCCGGGCCACTCCGACACCTGGGACCTGAAGCCCGAGGCGCCCGCCGACGTCCGCGGCAAGTTCAAGCCGATCCCGACCAATGTGCCGGGAATCGACATCTGCGAGCACTTTCCACTGATGGCCCGGCACGCGGACAAGTTCTCGCTGATCCGCAGCCTGTACCACACCGGCGCCGGCACGCACGAGGGCGGCCAGTACTTCATGATGACCGGGCACCAGTTCCCGGGCAGCGATCAGCATCCCTGGTCCGGCTCGGTCGTCGCTCGCGTGCTGCCCCCCTCCCCTGCCCAGTTGGACGCCGTGATCCTGCCGGGGCCGATCGGCAACACGGGCACCAGCGACTCGCACGGCCAGACGCCCGCCTACCTGGGCAGCGGCTACCGGCCTTTCTTTTTGGACGGCGATCCGGCACGCCCCGATTTCAAGGTGGCCAACCTCGCGCCGCCCCCCGATCAAACCGAGTTTCGCCTGTCGAGCCGCCGCCGGCTGCTCGAGCAGCTCGACGCGCTGGAGCGTCGCGTCGAGACCCAGTCGCTCGTGGCCCACGACAACGCCTATCAAAAGGCCTTCAGCCTGATCACGTCGCCCGAGGCCAAGCGGGCTTTCGACTTGAGCGAGGAGACGCCGGCGCTGCGCGACCGTTACGGCCGCAACACCTTCGGACAAAGCTGCCTTTTGGCCCGACGGCTGATCGAGCGGGGCGTGCGCTACGTGACGATCAACCACTTCGACACGGTCTTCGGCGTGATCTGCTGGGACATGCACTCCGACGGCGGCAACATCAACATTACCTACGATGACTTCGAGCGGCATCTCTGCCCGCAATTCGACCAGGCCTATTCCACCTTGCTCGAAGATCTCGAAGAGCGCGGTCTGCTCTCCGAGACGGTGGTGGCCACGTTGAGTGAGATGGGCCGCACGCCCCGCTTGAACCCGCGTGGAGGCCGCGACCACCACACCGGGGTCTGGACCAATTTTCTGGCCGGCGGCCCGGTGCGCGGCGGCCAGGTGATCGGCTCCAGCGACAAGTACGGCGAAAAACCGCTGGAGGATCCCGTCCATCCCTCGCAGGTGGTGGCTTCGATCTATCACGCCATGGGAATCGACCTGGACAGCGTGATGATGACCGGTCCGGGCGGCCGGCCGATCCGCTTGATCGAGGCCGAGCCGATCCGCGGGCTGTTCTGACGGGCTTCTCGCTTACCACCAGTCCAGAGCGCCGACGAGGTTCGAAAAATCGTCGGTCCAAGGCCGGGTGCCGGGGCGATGGTATGTCGACTCCCAGCGCGGATCGTTGGCCAGGCCGGTCAGGTCCGATTGCTTGCGGGCAATTGCCACGTAAACGGACGTCGACTTTCCCTCGGCCCTCTCCTCGTCGGTGAGAAACAGGTCGCGGCGGACGAGTGCGGCCAGGCCTGCCTCGCGCGCCAACGCCGATAGCACTCCCTCCAGGTCGACGTGACGGTTCGACGTGTGCACCAGCACGATGCCTTCCGAGCTCAGCTTGGCCAGGTACATGGCCAGCGCCTCGCGCGTGAGCAGGTGGATCGGGATGGCGTCGGAGCTGAAGGCGTCCAGCACGATCAAACGATACGAGCCGTCCGGGGCCTCGGCCATCTTCAAGCGGCCGTCGCCCAACACCACTCGATACCGCGCGCCGCAATCCGCAAGAAAGCTGAAGTACTCCGCCGTCTCGGCCAGTTGCTTGACGGCCGGATCGATCTCATAAAAGGTGAACTCTCTGCTGGAGTCGCTGTATGCGGCGATGGAACCGGTCCCCAGTCCGACCACGGCCACCCGTTGCACCTCGTCGGCCGGCTGCAGCATTTCGAACACCTGGCCGAGCGGGCCTGAGCGATGGTAGTACGTTAGCGGCTCGCAAAGCCGCTGGGGATGGCGCGATTGCCGGCCGTGGATCGTCGTACCGTGGACCAGGCTGTGCCAGGTTTCTCCGAAGGGCGAGCTGGCCATGACGCGGTGGACGCCAAAGTAACTTCGCCCCGTGAGCAGCACGTCGCCCGCGAAGGGAGCCGCAATGGCGTCGAGCAATAGCGGCACCGCCAGCGCCGCCGCAAACCATTTGGGCCGGTCGATCAGATACAAGAGCGAAACCACGGGCAGCGCGGCGATCAAGGCAACCCCCAGGTGCATGGGACGGTCCGTCTCCAGAAGGCTGTCCGAAGAGAGGACCACCACCAACGTAACGAGCGAGAGCGCGGCCAGCTTGATCCCGCGGGTGGCCCCCGATTCGTGGGCCGGGGCCGGCACGAGCAGGCAGGCCAGCACCAGTGCCAGCGGATACTCCAGCGTCCAGGGAAAGAGCTTGGGCGCCAGCAGGGCCGTGAACACCCCGCCGATAACGCCGCCGGTCGACATCCACAGGTAGAACTCGGTCAAATGCGAAGTATCGGGCCGGTCGCGCGCCAGTTCGCCGTGACAGACAATGGCTCCCACGAAGAACGCCGCCACGTGAACCAGCAGCACCTGCCACCCGACCGACAGCACGGCCGATACCGCCACGAGCATGATCATCGGGCCCAGCAGGCGAAGCATCCAGGCGTGCGGAAGCGGCGGCCTGCGGGCAAAAACCAGGATAAATGAAACCAGGTAGGCCGCCAGTGGAATGGTCCACAACAGCGGCACCGCGGCGATGTCGGTGGTCAGGTACGTGGTCACGCCCAGCAGCCAACTGGAAGGCACGGCGGCAAGCGCCAACCAGCGCAGCCGGCGGCGCGTGGTCAGTGGCAGTCCGGCCGCCGAGGGCACGCGGTCGGCCGGCTCCGTCGCTTGCGTGGCCTGCGCGACCGGCGAGGCCGCGGCTGCCGGCGAGCGGCGAAACACAAACGACGCGCAGCCGGCCATCAGCACCGCCAGCAGCAGGTAGCCGGCCGTCCAGAGCCACGACTGCTGGCCGAGTCGAAGGTTGGGCTCGATCACCAGCGGGTAGCTGGCCAAACCGAGCAGGCTTCCCACGTTGCTGGCCGCATAGAGAAAATACGGGTCGCCCGATGACCGGTGTCCCGCTTCGGCGAACCATTTCTGCACCAACGGCGCGGTGGACGAGATGAGAAAGAACGGCAGCCCCACCGAAACCGCCAGCAACCCCAACAGCCATAAGACCGGCTGACTCTCCGGCGGTGCAACCCAGCCATCGGGCAGTCCGACCGGCAGCACCGCCAGCCCAGCCAGCAGGAGCAGACAGTGCATGGTGGCCTGCCGCCGCACGCCCAACCAGGCGGTGCTGAGATGTGCGTAAGCGTAGCCGGCCAACAGCGCAGTCTGAAAAAACGCCAGGCACGTGTTCCACACCACGGGCGCGCCCCCCAAGAGCGGCAGCACCAGCCGCGCGAACATCGGCTGGATCATGAACAGCAGAGCCGCACTCAGAAACACCGTGATCCGATAAATGGCCAGCAACGCGGTGATTCCTTAGCGCTTCGGTAAGCCTGGGCCGGCAGGTAGTGGCTCGGGGAGCGGGACGCGGGCGATTGGCCGCTGCTTGCCGTCGAGGATGCAGCTCACGTTCGTGTCGCCCATCACGTTGATCGCCGTCCGGCAGCGGTCGAGAAACCAGTCGACCGTGAGCAACAGCGCTATGTATTCGGTGGGCAGCCCGGCGGCCTTGAACACCAGCGTCATGGTAACCAGGCCCGCTTCCGGGATGCCCGCCGCGCCCACCGAGGCCACGACCGACGTCAGAACCACCAGGAGCTGCTGTTGGATGCTGAGGTTCATGCCCAGCATTTGGGCCACAAACAGGGCCGACATCGCTTCGTACAAGGCCGTGCCGTCGTTGTTGAAGTTGGCGCCGACCAAAGCGCCCATGCTGGCCGATTCCTCGCGCAGCCCGACCTTGTCCTTGAGACAGGCATAGGTCACCGGCATGGTGGCCGTCGAGCTGGCCGTGGAAAAGGCCATGACCAGCGCGTCGCGCGTGCCGCGCAGCAGATCGATCGGGCGGACCCAGGACAACAGCCGCACGCGAGTCAGGTAATAGCCCGCTTGCAGCAGAAGCGCCAACAGCACGGCCACCACGAAGGCGCCCAGGGCCGCGAAGTCGCGAAAACCCTTTTCAGCCACAATGCTGGCCACGATGCTGAACACGGCCAGCGGGATGATGGCGATCACCCAGTGCAGCAGCGTGGAGAGGGCACCAAAGGCAACGCTCACCACGTCTTCCACGGTCCGCACCGGCGCGTGCCGCTGCTGGCGCAGTGCGACGCCAAAGGCGACGGCGATCATGATCACGCCCATCACGTTGCCGTTGTCGCCCAGGGGTCCCAGCAGGCTCTTGGGGATATTGTCCAGAAAATCCAGGATCGGATTGGGCGCCTGCTCATCGGCGGGCTTCACCGCGATCGGTTCCAATGACGCCCAGCGTCCCGGCCGAACCAGGTTGGCGACCAGAAGGCCGATGCCAATCGCCACCAGCGTGTTGAGCACCAGCAAGCTGACCAGGCGGGCTCCCTTGCGGCCCCCGATCGGCGTCTTGATCAAGGCCTGGACCACCGCCAGCAGGATCAGCGGCGGCGCCAGCGCGCCCAGCAGCCGCATGATCAGCTTGCTGGGCAGCGCGACCAGATGGATGGAATCGGCCACTTCCGCCGGGTCGACCAGGCGACGCAGCAGCACGCCTACGGTAAGACCCAGAACCAGCGCGGCCAGAATCCGCAGGTACAAGGGCCCGGTGATCCACCAGCTCAGCAGCCCCCCACGCGAAGTGGTTGGCCTCGGGTCGGGGTCAAAGTGCTGGTCCATCGAGTGGGGTTGGTCCGATGTGCGCGTTTCAGCCGGCTAGCAGGTCATGGATCACGTGCCCGTGCACGTTGGTCAGCCGGCGGCGGATGCCGTTGTGGTAGTACGTCAGCCGCTCGTGATCGATGCCCAACAGGTGCAACACCGTGGCATGAAAATCGTGCCAGGTGACCGGGTTGTCAACCGCCTTGAGACCGAACTCGTCGGTCGAGCCGTAGGCCATCCCGTGCTTGAGCCCGGCGCCGGCCAGCCAGGCCGAAAAACCATATTGATTGTGATCGCGCCCCTTGCCTAATACACCGTCGGCAGCCTGGGCGAACGGCGTGCGGCCGAACTCGGAGCTGAAGATGACCAGGGTGTCGTCGAGCATGCCGCGCTGTTTCAGGTCGGCCAACAGGCCCGCCACCGGCCGGTCGATGCGCAGCGCCTCGCGCGTGTGGTTCTCGTGTACGTCCTCGTGGCCGTCCCAGTTGATGCGGGGCGAACCGAACGCGCCACCGGAATAGAGCTGCACGAAACGCACGCCGCGCTCCAACAACCGCCGCGCCAACAGGCAACTGCGGCCGAAGTCGTCGCTGGCCGGCTCGCCGACTCCGTACATTGCGTGCGTGCGGCCCGTCTCCTTTTCAATCGCGGCCACTTCGGGCACCGCCAACTGCATGCGAGCGGCCATCTGGTAGCTCTTGATGCGCGCAGTCAGCTCGTCACTTGGACCGGCGCGCTCGAGGTGCCGCGCGTTCATGGCAGCCAGGAGATCGCGGCTCGCCTTCTCGGTCAACTCGCTCAGCGGCCGCTCGGGCGCCAGGTCGCGGATGGCCGGGCCGCGGCTGCGCAGCGTAACTCCCTGATGCCGCGCGGGCAAAAAGCCGTTGCTCCAGTTGATCGATCCGCCGGCCGGCAGCCCCCGCACGTCGGGTATCACCACGTAGGCCGGAAGCTCTTCGCTTTCGCTGCCCAAACCGAACGACAGCCAGGCGCCCAGCACGGGAAACCCGTTCAGCCGAAAGCCGGTATTGGCTTGAAACGTGGCCGGCGTGTGGTTCGACGTCTCCGCGGTCATCGAGCGGATCACGGTCAGCTCGTCCGCCCGCTCGGCCAGGTGGGGGAATAGCTCGGAGATCCAGAGCCCGCTCTGTCCGCGCTGGTGGAACGGCCAGTCGTTTTGGCGCAGGAGGCCCACCTGGCCAAAGAACACGTCGGGCCGTTCGGCGGTCGCCAGCGGCTGGCCGTGCCAGCGGGCCAACTCGGGACGGTAATCGAACGAGTCGACCTGGCTCAACCCGCCGCAGAGAAAGATGTGGATCGCCCGGGTGGCCTTGGGCGGCAGGTGCGGCGGCGGATCGTCCGCTTCCCCGTGGGGCGCGGCCTGGCTTTCCTTGTTCAAGAGCTCGACCAGCGCGGCGATGCCCAGCCCAGCCCCGACCCAGGAAAGAAAACCGCGGCGGTCCCACTCGGCGCCGGCGCACCCGCCGAATGCGGGCGACCGGCCGGTCAGAGGGTCGGGATGGTCCATCGGCCTTGGTTGTTTCATTAATCCACGTAGAGGAACTCATTGCTGTTGAAGATCACGCGGCAAAAAGCGGCCAGGCCATGCTCGGCCACGAACGCTTGCGCTTGCTCGACTTCGGCCGCTTCCGGCTGGCGGGCGTAGGCCAGGTGGTAGCCGCGCTCGATCTGCCGCCGCGGTTCGCCCGGTGCATCCTCGGCCAGCCGCCCGGCAAACCGATCGGCCATCCGCAGCATAAACGAGTTGTTCAACAATGCCAGGGCTTGCAGAGGCGTGGTCGTGACGGCGCGGGCGGGCGCGGTCGTCGAGGGGTCCGGACAATCGAGCACGTCCAACAGCGGGCTGGTGCCCGAGCGGACCCAAGTGCGGTAGATGCTGCGACGCTGGAAGACATAACCGACCGGATCGATCGGCTCGTAGAACTGGCTGTTGAACGTAAAGCTGCGGAAGTCCTGGTAGCCCGGGCCTCCCATCGTCGGGTTGAGCTGACCCGACACGGCCAGGACCGCGTCACGGATCGTCTCGGCCTCCAACCGCAACGGGCTCTTGCGCCACAGCAGCCGGTTCGATGCGTCAATGCCGGCCGCCTGCGCGTTGTACGCCGACGACTGCCGGTACGTGGCCGACAGCACGATCGTGCGGTGCAACTTCTTGAGGCTCCAGCCGCCGCGGACCAGCTCGGCGGCCAGCCAGTCGAGCAGCTCGGGGTGTGAGGGCCGCCCGCCGTTGAAACCCAAGTCGTTGGGCGTCTCGACGATCCCCGTGCCGAAATGATAGTGCCACAGCCGGTTGGCGATCACGCGGGCCGTCAGTGGGTTGTCGCCGGCGGTGATCCACTCGCTCAGCTTGCGACGCCGCTCGGCCTCCGGCGCATCAGGTGGCAAGTTGAACCGGGCCAGGTCGCCGGCCACCGACGCCACGCCTCCCGCGGCCACCAGCTCGCCGGGCTGCCGCGGGTCGCCGCGATTCAAGACGTAGCACGATTCGGGGTCGGACGGCAAGACGGCATAGGCGGGGCCCCCGGCGAGCAAACCGGCCTGGGCCTCCAGCCGTGAGACGGCCAGCAGCAGTTGCGAGCGCCGCTCGCGCTGAGACGGGTCGAGCTGGGCCAGCAAGTCGTCGTCGGCGACGCCCGCAGCGACGCCGGCCGAGGCGGCGATTTCATCGGCCGACAAGGCGCGGTCGTAGAGCCGCGCGCGGGCGATGCTGCCCGCCAGCACGCGGTTCCCGCCCGGCGGTGCGTGACGCAGGCCGAATACCACCTGGGCCTTGCCTGCTTCGAACGCTTGCAGGTTGGTCGCCTGGTAAGGCCTGCCGTACGGGAGGCCGTTGCGATACAGGGCGATCGTCTGCTCAGGCGAGTACACGATCGCCACGTGCACGAGCTGGCTGTCGGCCTCGCTCTCTTCCGGGCCGCCGACGTCCTGCGTCCGCGAGTAGCCGTTGCTGCCGGCCAGCCAGCGCCGGCCCTCGCGCTCGCCGTAGACAATCGCGTCGAACTTGTCTCCTTCGAGCGTCTGCACGCCCATCACGCCGCCGCCCGCCTGGTCCAGCCCGGAAAGCGTCACCCAGGCTTCGAGCGTCTTGGCCTTGAGCGGCCGGTCCAACGGCGGCGTCGACGCGTAGGCATCGCTGCCGGCCAGCTCCAGGCGGCCGCCTGCCAGCCGCGCGCCGCCGTGCAGCGTGGCGCCGAGCGCCCCCGACTGGTCGGAGAGTCCCAGCTCGAAATCCCAACTCGCCATCGGTTCAGGCACCGAGCGGGATGGTGCATGATCGGCCCGTGAGGAAAGCACCCGCGCGCGGGCCGGCTCGTCGATGGCCGCCAGTCGTTCCCGCAATCCGGCAGCCCGGCTTTCGATGTCGGCCCGGCGCTCGGCCGCGGCGGCGCGGGCGTCGGCCCGCATCGTCGCGCGCTCGCCGTGCCGCACGCCTGCCAGTGCCGCGGCGAGGCGATAGTAGTCGACCTGCGACACGGGATCGAACTTGTGGTCGTGGCAGCGGGCGCAGTGGATGGTCAAACCGAGGAAAGCCTGCCCGGTTGTGCCGACCAGGTCTTCCAGCTCGTCCTGCCGTACCACGGCCCGCATGGCGGCGCTCTGCTGCATCTGCCCCACCTCGTCCCAGGCTCCGGCCACCAGGAATCCGGTGGCAATCGTGGCCGAGGGGTCGAGGGGCGAAAGCACGTCGCCGGCCAGTTGGAGCCGCACGAACTGGTCGTACGGCATGTCGTCGTTCAAGGCGGCGATCACCCAATCGCGGTATTGCCAGGCGTTGGGCCGGAGCCGGTCTCGCTCGAACCCCTGGCTCTCGCCATAGCGGGCCACGTCGAGACAATGGCGGGCCCAGCGCTCGCCGTAGTGGGGCGAATCGAGAAGGCGGTCCACCAGCCTGGCGTAGGCGTCGTCGGAGGCGTCGGCCACGAAGGCTTCGACCTCGCGCGGATCGGGGGGCAGCCCCAAGAGATCGAACGACAGCCGGCGGATCAGCGTGCGGCGGTCGGCGGACGGCGCGGGGCGCAGGCCTGTCTTCTCCAAGCGGGCCAGGATGAAGCGGTCGATCGCATTGACGGGCCAGGCGGCCTCGGCCACCTCCGGCAGCGCCGGCGGGCGAATCGGCGCCAGCGACCACCAGTTGTACCCGGCTCGGCGATCGGTCGTGAACCGCAACGGGTCGATGTCGGCTTCGCCGCGGACCGCGCCTGCGGCGATCCAATCGCGCAGCACCGCTCGGTCGGCCGGCGGCAGCTTGGCGGCCTGGTCGGGCGGCATTTCGTCCGCATCGACCCGCTGCCAGAGCAGGCTGCCCGCAACGTCGCCGGGTTCGATGGCCGGGCC
>JBBDNX010000781.1:0-9662 GCA_040877345.1 Pirellulales bacterium | reverse complement strand
GCGTCGGCTACACCGACGTGACCGGCGGCAGCCGCGTGACGTTCGCCACCGGCCTGGCCGCCTACCACGTGGGTCTCGACATCCTCCGCCAGATGACCGAGCGGGCGGCCACGCTCTGGGACTGCCAAGCGTCGGAAGTCGCCTTGGACGAGGGGGTCTTCCGCCACGGAGAGCAGTTGATCGGCTTCAAGGAGTTGGCCGGCAAGCTGAACGAGCTGGGCGGCCCGGTGGTCGGGCGTGCCAGCGTCGATCCCGCAGGACCGACCAACGGTTTTGGCACCAACATCGTCGACGTGGAGGTCGATCCGGAGACGGGCAAGGTGACGATCCTGCGTTACACGGCGATCCAGGACGCCGGCAAGGCGATCCATCCCAGCTATGTCGAAGGCCAGATGCAGGGGGGCACGGTGCAGGGGATCGGCTGGGCCTTGAACGAAGAGTATTTCTACGACGACCAATCCCGGATGCGCAACGCCAGCTACCTCGACTATCGGATGCCGACGTCCTTGGACCTGCCGATGATCGACACGCAGATTGTCGAGGTTCCCAACCCGTCCCATCCCTACGGAGTGCGGGGCGTCGGCGAGACGCCGATCGTGTCTCCGCCGGCGGCGTTGGCCAACGCCATCTACCAGGCCACGGGGCTGCGGATGCGCGAGCTGCCGATGTCGCCGCCCAAGGTCTGGGCCGCCCTGGCAGCCCGGCCATAGCCGATCATTTCATGGCGACCGTTCACATCCCGGCCCAGTTGCGGACGCTTTCCGGCGGCGCCGCGCTGGTGGCGGTGGAGGGGAGCACGCTGGGCGAGGTGATTGCCGCCCTGGACGCCGCCCATCCCGGGCTGGGGCAGCGCCTAAGGAAGGGAGACGCCTTGGCGCCCGGCCTGGCCGTCTCGATCGACGGCAGCTTCACGAACCGCGGCCTGCTCGCCAAGGTCGGCCCAACCAGCGAAGTGCACTTTCTGCCCGCCATCGGCGGCGGCTGAAACCGTGCCTTCAGTGCGGAGCTGCGCCCAAGCTCGCAGCGTCCTTCGGTCTGGATTCCTGCAGCCTTTGGATCGGCAACAATGAGTCGCGTCCCGATTTCCCACTCGCCATTTGTCTTCCTCCGGAAACGCCACGGCCCAGATCTCTTCGGCCATAACTGCTCCTTTCAAGTTGGGTCTCGGACATGGAATCGCTCGTTTCTCCTCGCGACCGTGGCGCAACCGCCACCGCTTAATTGTTCGCAGAGAGAACATTCGAGTCAAGTCTTGACGGGAAAAGTCCGATTCCATAAAATGGAAACGGTAAAGGGACGGTGCGCGCCCCGGGCGCCAAGCCGCCCACACGGAGAGGGGCGGCCACGATGGGGAGAGTCCGATGGCTATAGATCAAGCTACGCTCGCGAGAAGGCTCAAAGAAGCCCGGATCAACTGCGGAATCACGCAGGAAGCGGCTGCGGAAGGCCTTGGTCTGCCGCGGACCGCTGTCGTGCAGATCGAGTCTGGAAACCGCTCCGTCAGCACGCTGGAGCTTACCGAATTCGCACGCCTCTACAGGCGGCCGATCGCCAGTTTCCTTGATGAGACCGAGGAAGAGGACGTGCTAGTCGCCCTCTGCCGCGCCGCAGCCGACTTGCAGGGTCGGCCGGAGATCCGCCACGAAATCGCCAGGTACGTTGCAATCTGCCGCGAAGGGACCGAACTGGAGCGGCTGCTCGGACTGTCGGAACGGAGCGGGCCGCCCGCCTACGACCTGCCCGCTCCAAGGAATCCGATGGATGCCGTCGAGCAAGGAGGACATGTGGCAGCCGAGGAACGGCGGCGGCTCGCCCTCGGCTACAATCCCATCCCGGATGTCGCTGATCTCATCGCGAGCCAGGGAATCTGGGCGTCTGGCGCGAAGCTCCCAGACGAGATGTCAGGCCTATTCCTGCGTCATGCTTCCATCGGCATGGTCATCCTCGTCAACTTCGATCACGCGCGGGCTCGCAAGCGGTTCTCCTACGCCCATGAGTACGCCCATGCGCTCATCGACCGCTCCCACAACGTCACGGTGACCACTGAGAGGAACCGCTCCGAACTGCGCGAAGTCCGTGCCAACGCATTCGCCGCATCATTCCTTCTGCCGCTTGGCGGCGTCTGGAAGTTTCTCGAATCTCGCCAGAAAGCGGCGCCGAGCCGGCAGGAGGTCGCCGTCTACGACCCATCGCTTGAAAAGAGCGAACTTCAGGTCAAAGCGCAGCGGCGCCTTACACCAGGTTCGCAGAAGGTCACTTACGAAGACGTAACTGTGCTCGCCCACCATTTCGGCGTAAGCTACCAGGCGGCCGCATTTCGTCTGAAGAGCCTTGGAATCGTGAATCAACAGGAACTTGAGGCTCTTCGCGAAAAGGAAGACGTCGGGCGTAGCTATTTGAAGCTCCTTCAGATGTTCGACGACCTCGAAGGCAAGGACAAGGACGCCAAACCGGACCGGGAGCTTGTGGGCCAGGTGGTTCACTTTGCCCTTGAAGCGTACCGCCGAGAAGAGATCTCGAAGGGAAAGCTCCGGGATCTCAGCGCACTACTCAACCTCTCTGCCGAGAAGCTTCTCCGTCTCGCTGAGGCAGCGTAGGTGAACCGATGAGGAACCAAAGTGATGGCCACGGCCGGCCGAGACGACACGATACTCGACACAAGCGTGCTGCTCAACTTCCTTAAGGCGGACAGGCTGGATCTCATCACCCAGCATCCAAGGCACCGATTCTACGTCACGGATCATGTAAGGGCCGAGATTACCCAGCACTACCCCGACCAACTCGCAAAGCTCGAAGCAGCGCTAAGCGCAGGGGAACTGGACGAAATCCAGGTGACAGACCCGGCTGAAGTTCAGGCTTTCAGCCAACTCAATGCATCGAAGCGGCTCGGCGCGGGAGAATGTTCCGCCATCGCCGTTGCGGCGAACCGCCGGCTCCCGCTGGCGATCGACGATAAGAGAGCACGGAAGGAGGCGCGGACCTGCAGTCCCAAAATGGTCCTGCTTAGCACTGAGGGCTTGATGGTTTCTCTGATTCACGAGGGGGTCGTCGATGTCGCCGCCGCCGACTCAATCAAGCTCGAATGGGAGCAGAAGCACAGGTTCAAGCTCAATTTTGGAAGCTTTGCAGAGCGGATTTAGATGCTTTACGTTAGACCATAGACATAGATGCCGAAAATGCAAGCGACCAGCGTGATGCAGAGAAGCGCTGCGCGGATGCTGAACTGCAGTACGGAGCATGTGGTCGGCTGTCCAGTCGCCCGCGACGTTGAATCCCGGCTTGGGTCGGGCGTCATTCGATACGGCTCCAGACGCCGAAACGGTTCTGCCGCCTTTGAACCGTGGCCCAGCAAATGCCTACGCGACGTATGGCAACACGTAGGGCTCGCGGTAGGCCTTGGTCAACAACTGGTTGGCTTCGTCGCAGTTGATGAACTGCTGGGACTGGGGATCGAAATCGACTCGGCCGGTCGTCAGATAGGCGATCTCTCCAAGGTGCACGAGCGCGCAACTGCGATGGGCGATCTGGGGTGATGAACGGGTCGGCGTGCGGCGGCGGACGGCGTCGAGAAAGTCGGCCATGTGCTCGGGGTAACCGGTCTTGCCGCGCAGCTCCTTGCCCTCGGTCGGACCGGGAGTCCCCTTGGGACCCAGGAAGACGCTGAAGGCGCCGCGGCGCGAAAAGATCATGTAGCCTTCCGTGCCGTAGAACACGTTGCCGTTGTCGAAACCGTGCAGCCCGTAGGCGGTGAACGGGTAGTTCTCGTAGATCAACAGCCGGCCGTCGGGATACTCGTAGGCCACGTTCATGCTGTCGGGATACTCGCTGGCATGGTCCACAAGCATCATCCGCCCGCCGCGGGCCGTGATTTGCTTGGGCAGCGTGTCGACGCCCAATCCCCAGGCCGCCATGTCGAGGTCGTGGATGCCGTCGTCGCCGATCTCGCCGTTGCCGTAGTCGCGGAACATCCGCCAACTGCCGTGAAACCGGTGCGGGTTGAAGGGGCGCGCGGGCGCGGGACCCAGCCAGCGGTCGTAGTCGACCCCCTCGGGCGGCACGCCGTCGGGCAGCGGCTTCGCCTCGCTGCGCACCTCGGCCGTCCAGGCGCGGGCCACCTTCACCTCGCCAATGATCCCTTCCTTCAACAGCCGGCCCGCCTTTTCCGTCACCGGGCTGCTGCGCATCTGGCTGCCATGCTGCACCACGCGGCCGTACTTCTTAGCAGCCTCGATAACCAGCGGCCCCTCGTTGTAGACGTGCGAGATCGGCTTCTCGACGTAGACGTCCTTTCCCTCCTGCATCGCTCGCAGGGCAATTGGGGCGTGCCAATGGTGCGGCGTGGCGATGATGCAGGCATCGACGTCCGCGTCTTCGACCACTTCTTCGTAACGCGAAGTGCGCTTCGGCGGCGCGGACTGGAAACCCGAGACAAAGGCAGCCGTCTTGTCGATCTGCCGCGGATCGACGTCGCACAGCCAGGCAAACGAAACCGCCTCGCCGCGGCTGACGAGACCTTGCACGTGATGCCCCATGATCCCGCCGCAGCCGATGATCCCCAGCCGGACCACCGGCGGTTCCTCGGCGCCAAAGGCGTGCACGCCTCCCAGCGTCGATACCGCGGCCGCCAGGGCCGCTGCTTCCGTCGATTGTTGCAGGAACTTCCGCCGGGTGGTTTCTCGCTGCACGTGTGGCTCCTTGTGCTCTGTCGAAGTTATTGCTCGGTTGTGACCAGGCCCTAGGCGATCAGCTCGTGAAGTATGCGCCCCTCGACGTCGGTCAGCCGCATCTCGCGGCTGTTGTGGAAGTAGGTCAGGTTCTCGTGGTCCATGCCCATCAGGTGCAGGATCGTGGCGTGCAGGTCGTGGACGTGGACCCGGTTCTCGACCGCGGCGAAGCCGAACTCGTCGGTCGCCCCGCAGGCCTGCCCCCCCTGGATCCCGCCGCCGGCCATCCACATGCTGAAACCGCGAGGATTGTGATCGCGCCCGGCCCCGTTCTGCCCCGTGGGCGTGCGGCCGAACTCGCCGCCCCAGACCACCAGCGTCTCGTCCAAGAGGCCGCGTTGCTTGAGATCGGTCAACAGGGCGGCGATGGGCTGGTCGGTCTCGCCGCAGTGCAATTCGTGGTTCTTGTTCACGTCGGTGTGCGCGTCCCAGTTCTCGTCGTTGTGGCCGCCGCCGGAATAGACCTGCACGAACCGCACGCCCCGCTCGACCAGGCGGCGGGCCATCAGCGCCCGCGTTCCGAACCGCTCGGTCATCGGGTTGTCGAGCCCATAGGCGAGCCGCGTGTGAGCCGTCTCCCGCGAAAGATCGACGGCGTCGGGCGCGTGCGACTGCATGCGGAACGCCAGCTCATACGTGTCCAGCCGCGCCGCCAGCTCGTCGTGCCGGGCCACCGCCCCGGTGTCCAGCGCGCCAAGCGTCCGCAGCAGGTCGAGCTGCCCACGCTGCTGCGCGCGGCTGATCCCCTCTGGCGGATTCAGATCGATGACCGGGTCGCCGACCGTGCGAAACTGGGTGCCTTGGTACGTGGCCGGCATGAAGCCGGCGCCCCAGTTGGGCGCTCCGCCGATCGGGCCGCCGCGGTGGTCGAGAAACACCACGTAGGCCGGCAGGTTCTGGTTCGGCGTGCCCAGCCCGTACGTCACCCACGATCCCAAGCTCGGATATCCCTGCCTGATAAACCCGGTGTTCATCTGCAACAGCCCCGATCCGTGCGCGAAGCTGTCAGCATGGCAGGAGCGGATCACGGCCATGTCGTCGATGCAGCCGGCCAGCTTCGGATACAAGTCGGACACCTCGACGCCCGACTCGCCGTGCCTGCTGAACGGGTGCGAGCTGCCCAGCAGCGTGCCGGGATTCCGCACTTTGAACAGCGGATCGGCATCCAGGTTGGGGATCGGCTGGCCGTGCCGGCGGGTCAGCTCAGGCTTGGGATCGAACAGGTCGACCTGGCTGGGGCCGCCATACATGAACAGGAAAATGCAGGCCTTGGCCCGGGGAGCAAAGTGCGGCGTCTTGGGCGCCAGCGGCCCCGCCGGCGTCGCCTCCTGGGCGCCGGCCCGCTGGACGAAGAAGCCGTCGCGAGCCAACAGCCAGGTCAAGGCCGTGCCGACGAAGCCGCCGCCGGCCTGCCAGATGAACTCGCGGCGGGTGCGCCCGCAGGGGGTCGCGCCCGGCAGCCGCCGAGCCGGCTCGGTCCGCCCGACATCGCTTGCGCCTTGCATCGCTCTCTCCGACTCTATTTCTTCTGTTTGTTGGTCGCCGAGTTTGTCCCGGCCGCCCGGCGGCCCTTAACGCATGTAAACGAACTCGTTGGTGTTCAACAGCACCAGGCAGAACTGCTCAAGCGCCTGTTGGGCGGCCTGGTCCGCACCGCTGCCGGCCGATTGGGCTTCGGCACGGATGCGCTGCTCCTGCTCGGCGAGAAACGCCAGCACCGCCTGGCGCTCATCGTCCCTGGGAGGCCTGGCCAGCGCCAGGACGTAAGCCCGCTCGACCCGCGCCGCCGCGTCGGGCGCTTCTCGCATCAAGCGCTCGGCGAAGTGCCGCGACTGCTCGTGAATAAACTGGCCATTCAAAAACGTCAACGCCTGCGTGGCCACGGTCGACACGGCCCGCTGCTCGCAGGTGTTGTTGGTATCCGGGAAATCGAGCACCTCCAGCTCGGGGATCAGCAGCGTCCGCTTGACGAACGTGTAAATTCCGCGGCGGGCCGCCTGCTCCGGCTCCGACTTCTCCCAGCCGCTGCCGGGGCGCGACTGGCTGGCCAGCACCTCCGGCGCGATCGGCGGAAACACGCTGGGGCCGCCCATCTGGCCGTTGAGCCGGCCGCTGGCGGCGAGGATCGAATCGCGGATCGCTTCGGCCTCCAGCCGCCGGGGCGTCCACCGCCACAAACGCGCGTTGTGCGGGTCTTTCGCCTCGGCGTCGGCATCCGGCTCGGCCGACATCTGATACGTGTTCGACAGCAGCATCAAGCGGTGCACGTGCTTGATGCTCCAACCGCTGGAGACAAACTCGGCGGCCAGCCAGTCGAGCAGATCGGGATGCGTGGGCGCTTCGCCCATCACGCCGAAATCGTTCTCGGTGCCCGCCAGGCCGTCGCCGAAATGGTGCTGCCAGATGCGGTTGACCATCACCCGCGCGGTCAACGGGTTGTCGGGCCGCGTGAGCCATTCGGCCAGTTGGCGTCGGCGGCCCGTGCTGTGCGCGGTCGGCGTGGCCGGGGCCAGCGGCCCATCGACCAGGATGGCCGGCACGCCCGGCTCGACCTGTTCCAGCCGCTGGCGCGGATCGCCGCGCGCAAGCACGTATGTCGGCGGCGCCTGGGGCGACTTTTCGTACCAGATATAGGCCTTGGTGGGCTCCGGGGGCATTGCGGCCTCGGCCTGTTCGATATCCCGCAGAAGGCTGGCCAGGAGGTCGCTTTCCTCGGGCGTGGCCCCTTTGTCGAGCAGGCTGCGCAGCTCCTTGCGATGTTTCTTGACCATCTTCTCCTGGTCGCCGTTGCGCTGGGCCGGTTCGACCTGGAAGGCGGCCAGAGCGTCGGCCGCGAGCGTCAGGGAGAGGGCCGGCGGGCCGGCGGCTGCCGCCGCTTCGGCCGCCGCTGGATTCGCCGGGGCGCCGTCGCCGGCCACGGCCGCCTGATCGGTGCTGGCGGCTGCCGCGGTGAGCACGCCTGCCTCGGCCAGGCGGCGCACGATCCGCCACTCTGCCTCGTCGAACTCGCGCCGCACCCGGGCAACAGCTTCCTCGGCCTTGGCCAGCGCCTCGTTGTAAACGGCGACCTCTTGGGCCGTTCCGACCGGCCGGTCGAGGTCGGTGCGATCGTCGCGCGGGCGCTCGAGTGGCTCGAAGACCGCCAGCAGCCTGGAGTAATCGCGCTGCGTGAACGACTCGAACTTGTGATCGTGGCAACGGGCACAGCGCACGGTCTGGGCCATGAACGTGGCGGTGGTGGCGCCGACCAGGTCGTCGAGCTGATCGTAACGATCGACCTCGGGGTCGGCCGGTTCGTCGTCCCAGAGGCCGAGCCGCAGGAACGTGGTGGCAATCTGCATTTCGGCGTTCGAGCCCTCCAGCTCATCGCCGGCCAGTTGCTCGCGCAAGAAAACGTCGTAAGGCTTGTCGCGGTTGAACGAGTCGATCACGTAGTCGCGGTATCGCCATACGCTCGGCTTGGCGCCGTCGCGCTCATAGCCATTCGACTCGGCATAGCGGACCACGTCCAACCAATGCCGGCCCCAGCGCTCGCCATAGGCAGGCCGCGAGAGCAAATCGTCGACTAGCCGGGCCACCGCGCCGGGCGATGTGTCGCTGAGAAACGCCTCTTGTTCCTCCGGTGTGGGAGGCAGGCCGAGCAGGTCGAGGTACAGCCGCCGCAGCAGCGTCCGGCGATCGGCCGGAGGCGCCGGCGCGAGCCCGGCCTCTTCCAGCCCGGCCAGGACAAAAGCATCGATCGGGTTTCGGACCCAGGCCGCGTCGGCCACGGCGGGCGGCCGGACGCGCTCGACCGGCATGAAGCTCCAGTGCTCCAGCTCGGTCTCGTCGAACTGAAACCGCCCGTAAGGCTCGTCGGCGGCAGCGGAGTGCAGAATCGAAGACGGCAGCAGCGCCAGCGCGGCGAACAGCAGGGCCCGGCTCGCTGCCCGGCCGCTCGTGGTTGGCACGATCGGTGCCGGCCAACGGCTGGCGCGAGGGGCATCAGCCGGTATTGAATGGACAGGCGGCTTCGAAGCGCACTGGCGACTCATTCGGCTTCGAGTCCTCCGAGCGTAGCGATGCTGTTGAGGCGTCGGCCGGTTGCGGTCGCTCTCGCCGCATGGCGCGCGCCTAGGCTGGTATTCCGCGCTCGCTTCAGCATACCAACTCGTCCGCGAACGGCAACCCAATTCCTTGCCCACTGCAGGTTTAGGGTCTGCCCCCCCCCGCCAGCCACGACTCGATTGATGAGGTTGTGGTTTGAGAACGGTATTGAAGCGGTCAGGCAGGCAGGCGAAAATAACACGTCCGTAGGGGACACCGAGGCATTTTCGCTGCGGATGCGTTTGCCTGGCCACGATCAATCGCACCCTGAACTATCTCGCCACGAAGGCGCAGGCAAGACCATGACCACTTCATTGCGGGTGGGCATCGCGGACGACGACGCGGCCGTCCGCGCCGCTCTGGAGAAAATGATCTGTGCCTTGGGGCACGAAGTCGCCTTTCTGGCCTCGAGCGGGACCGACCTGGTGCGTGCATGTGGGGCCACGCGGCCCGACCTGGTGATCACCGACATCCGTATGCCCGACATGGACGGGCTCGACGCGGCGAAGAGCATTTATCATCACGTGCCGACCCCCATCATCCTGCTGTCGGGGTTCACGGATCGAGAGCTGATCGAGCGGGCCCAGGAGAACCAGGTGTTGGCCTACCTGGTGAAACCGATCGGCCAGGCTCAACTGGAGGCGGCCATCGTGCTGGTGATGCGGCGGTTCGGCGAGCTGCGGGCCCTGGAGGAGGAGGCAACCGATCTGCGGCAGGCACTGGCCGACCGCAAGATGATCGAACGGGCCAAGGGACTGGTCATGAAGCACTGGAACGTCGACGAGCCGGAGGCCTTCCGCCGGCTCCAGAAACTGGCCAGCAGCAAGAACAAGAAGCTGATCGAGATCGCCG
>JBBDNX010000780.1:0-9673 GCA_040877345.1 Pirellulales bacterium | reverse complement strand
GGCTCTGGGCCGAATCCCTGGCTAGGCCCCAAGGGGTCGAATGGGCCGCGTAAATTAGCACATGCCTGCCCGCGGGCCAAGAGCAGGGGCAAGGCAGAAGCGGAGAAAGGCAGAAGGCAGAAGGCAGAAAAAACGACGAACCGGAGCCCGGTGGTATCGCCGGGTCCGGTGGGAATGACGGCCGGGAGGGAGCCAGGGTTGGGAATAACCGGCTCGAACCAGGCAGGAAGGATATGTGGCAGGTAAAGAAGAGTTGTATGAAGGGCGGCGGGCCGCTCCCCGTGTCTTAGTCGTCCTTCTGCCTTCTGCCTTCCGCCTTCTGCCTTGGCTCTTCCTCCTTCTGCCTTCGGTTCCGCCACCAGCGACGGATCGGCTTGACGGCGCTGAGGGCGATCATGACCAGCATGGGCGAGGCAATGGCCATCACCACGAAAAACATCAAACGGGGGCTTTCCGCCGGCTTGGCCCCTTCACGCAGCAGCCCGCCCCAGACGGCAAAAGGCACCGATAGCAGGGCCATGGTGGCCAGCAGGCCGAACAGACCGAACTGCGGACGCCAACCGCCCCGACTCTTGCCGCTCCCGCGCGGTGGACTGCCGGGGCTGGAAGGTTCCATCTCGGCCTCTGCTAGACGCCAAACGATTGCGGCCGCCGGGGAGCGATCATGGAAGCTTCTCGATCTGCTCGACGATCTGGGCCTGGCTCAACTCCCCGGCGGTTGGAAGAATCAGGTAGCAGGCCGGCTCGGAGCAGCAATCCAGGATGATCTGGGTGTCGTTGGGCACGCTGAAGCCGTCCGGGCACGGCTCATGTCCATGGATCAGCACCTTGGCCGACACCAGTTTGGCAAAGGCGTGGGCATTTTCCGGCCGGTAATCGCGGCCCCAGACCAGGTCGAAGACGTCGCCGTGCTCCAGCAAGTCGACCGCGTCGAGCGGCCGCTCGAAAATGCCGCGGTCGAAGTTGCGGGTTTCCATCCGCTCGGGGAGGCTGTGGCAAACGAAGACGCCGCCGGGAAGCCGCACGGCCAGCGGGCAACTGCGAAGGAAGGCCGTGTAAGCCTCGCGGACCTTCTCGGCGGCCGCCCCGTACATTTCCTGCAGACCGAGCCGGAACATCAAGTTGAGCATTTTCTTGGACTTGATGATCGGATAGTCGGTCAGCTCGGCCAGCTCGTGGTTGCTCAAGAGAAAGTGGACGCGCTCTGGAAAAGCGGCCTTCAGGCGGGCTACGTCCTCCAGCATCGTGTGCGACATGCAGCCGCCGTTGGCCGGATAGGTCGGCCCGCCATGGCAGACTTCCTGCAGCACCAGGTGCCGCCGCGGATGGTTTTCCAGCTCGGCGATCTTCTTGATCGAGTTGAAGTTCCGACGATGACCGTGCAGGTCGGCCGTGATCATCACTTCGTCCGCCTCGTCGGGCGTGATCACGATCAGGTTGCCCTGCCGGCAGGGAGTCTGCTCGTTGGCTTCGGTCGCCTGCTGATACGTGGCGATCACGCCTTCGATGTATTGGATGGTGGCAACCATGCTGAACCAACGTTAACAGCTAGCCGCGATGGCGTCCAGAAGCGGCCCGGCGCTCAAGACGCCGGCCAAATCTCGCGGATTTCCCAGACCAGGCAGGCCAGGGCGAAGCCGCCGTAGAACAGCGTGGCCAGCAGCATCATGCCGGTGCAAACCAGGCTGGGGCGGGCGCTTCGCGGCAAGTAGCGCAGATTGATCAACAGCGTCAGGGGGACATAAATCGCCATGGCAAAGCCTCCCATGTAGGCGGCGTTCAACAAGACGCCCAACTGCTGGCTCTGGAGTTGCATCCGCTCCAGGACGAATGTGATCAGGCAGCCGGCGGCGATCCAGACGATCGCCACGACCGCGTACCACCAGCTCAATTGGCGGCGCTGCGCCGCTTGGAAGTTGGTGTAGACGATGTCGGAGATCGAACGGGAAACGCCGTCGACCACGGCAAGCTGCGTGCTGAATAGCGTGGCCACTCCCACGAGCAGGAAGACGTTTCGCCCCAACCGCCCCCAGCCCTCGCCCCATCGCCCCCATACGTCGCCGAGGATTTGCGACTGGTCCCAAATGAGCGTTCCCTCGGCGGGCACGATGCGCTGGGGATGCAGGACCGCCAAGGCGCCGAAGATGAACAATAAGAGCGTCACGGTGTTCAGGAACCAGAAGAAGAGGACCTGGTCCTTCTTGACGTAGCTCCACCAGCCTCGGAAGCGGGCCCGGTTCTCGGGCGTGTCGGCATACAGGTACCCCGTCGAGGGAATGGTTTCCGTGCGGCCGCGCAGGGGATTCTCGATGTTTGGGATGCGAGCCCCCATGCCGATGTCCTTGTCCCTGAGATAGAACGTGTAAAACAGGTTGGCCGTTCCGCCGGCGCCCGCGAACACGATGGCGATGAACAGGTGACGGACCGACATCTCCGGCGGCCGGTAGCCCACGTTGACCATTCCCCGGCCAAGCTCGGCCCAGGTGTCGGCCGTGCCGACCGCGAAGGCCACCATGATCAGCCCCACCGTGACGATGATCACCAGCAATTCGATGGTCTTTTCCACCGAGCGGTAGGCGATTTTCGGTCCAAACAAGACCACGCCCACCGCCAGGAAGGTGAGCGTGGTCCAACAGGTGTTCGAGCCCCAAAAGGTGCCCGCTGCGAACTGGGGCCCGACCAGCAGTGCTTTCAGCGCGCTGCCCGAGGCCTGGGCCCAAGCGGGCGCCAGCCAGCCCAGCACGGTCAGGATGAGAAACAGCGGTCCGAAGCCCCGCCAGACCCGCGAGTATCCGGTGTAGACCGTTTCGCCCGTGACGATGGTCCAGCGGCCGATCTCGAAGTTGATCCACATCTGCAGGAACACGCCCAGCACGGCGGCCCAAATCACTCCGCCGCCGTACTGGGCCACGGTCCGGGGCCAGATGATGATCTCGCCGGCGCCAATCGAGAGCCCGACCAGCACGGCGCCCGGGCCGGCCAGTTTCCAGAACGAGCGCGGGGCGGCGGGCAGGTCGGCCCGTTTAAAATCCTCCAGCGGCGCGAAGCGGAACTTCATGGGGGCCTGGCTTACTTTTCGCCGCCGGTTTCCAGGACGGCCAGGAAAGCCTTCTGCGGGATATCGACGTTGCCGACCGACTTCATCCGCTTCTTGCCTTCGCGCTGCTTGGCCCACAGTTTTCGCTTGCGGGTAATGTCGCCGCCGTAGCACTTGGCGGTCACGTTCTTGCGCAGGGCCGAGATCGTCTCGCGGGCGATGATCCGGTTGCCGACGGCCGCCTGGATGGCGACCTCGAACATGTGGCGGTCGATTTCGCCGCGGAGTTTCTTGACGATGGCCCGGCCGCGGCGGTCGGCGTCGGCGCGGTCGCAGATCACCGAGAGCGCGTCGACGCGCTTGCCGCCCACCAGAATATCGAGCCGCACCAGCTCGGCGGGGAAGTAGCCGACCAGCTCGTAATCCATCGTGCCATATCCGCGGGTGCAGCTCTTGAGCTTGTCGTGCAGGTCGTAGATCACCTCGGCCAGCGGCAGGTTGTAGACGAGCATGGCCCGGCTGGGAGAGAGGTACTCGGTCCGCACGTACTGCCCGCGGCGGTCCTCGCACAATTGCATCACGGGTCCCATCACTTCGCTGGGCAGCACGAAACTGACCTTCACGATCGGCTGGCGGAACTCGGCAATCTGGCCGGCGTCGGGCACCTTTTGCGGGTTGTAGATCCGCAGCGTCTCGCCTTGCGTCGTCACGATCTCGTAGGTGACGTTGGGCGCAGTCTGAACCAGGTCCAAGTCGGCCTCTTGCTCCAGCCGCTGTTGAATGATCTCCATGTGCAACAGGCCCAGGAACCCGCAGCGGAAGCCGAAGCCCAAGGCGTCGCTGGTTTCGGGCTCGAACTCGAAGCTCGGGTCGTTGATGCTCAAGCGGGTCAGCGCCTCGCGCAGCTCCTCGAAGTTCTCGCCGTCCGAGGGATAGAGCCCGCAAAACACCATCCGCTTGGGTTCCTGGTAGCCGGGCAGCGCCGCCGCCGCGTGGTCGCCCGGCACGCTCACCGTGTCGCCCACGTGCACCTGGTCGAGCGTCTTGATGTTGCAGATCAGGTAGCCCACCTGCCCGGCGATCAGCTCGTCGCAGGCCCGGCGCTGCGGGGCGAACTGGCCCAGCTCCAGCACCTCGTGCACCGAACCGGTCTTCAGGAACTTGATCCGCTGGCCGCGCCGGACCGTGCCGTTCATCAACCGCACGTAGGTGATGGCGCCGCGGAACTCGTCGTAATGCGAGTCGAAGACCATGGCCTGCAAGGGTGCCCGCCGATCGCCCCGGGGCGGTGGGACCCGCAGCACGATCGCCTCCAGCAGCGCATCGACCCCCAGGCCGCTCTTGGCGCTCACCGGCAGCACGTCGGCCGGGTCGATGCCCAGGCTCGACTCCATCTCTTCCATCACTTGCTCAGGCCGGGCGTGCGCCAAGTCGATCTTGTTCAGCACGGGCACGATGGTCAGGTTGCTGGCCATGGCGGCAAAGGCGTTGGCCACGGTCTGCGCCTCCACCCCCTGGAACGCGTCGACCAGTAGCAAGGCGCCCTCGCAGCAAGCCAGGCTCCGCGAAACCTCGTAGGCAAAGTCGACGTGACCGGGCGTATCGATCAGGTTCAGCTCGTAGGGCAGCCCCTCCAGCGTGTAGCGCATCGACACGGCACGCGCCTTGATCGTGATCCCGCGCGACCGCTCCAGCTCCATGTCGTCGAGCAACTGCTCGCGCAGCTCGCGGCGGCTGACCGTGCCCGTCTTTTCGATCAGTCGGTCGGCTAAGGTGCTCTTGCCATGGTCGATGTGAGCGATGATGCAGAAGTTGCGGATGTTCATGCGCTGCTTCAGACCGCCTGCCGCCTGCGGTGGTCCAATCGCGCCAACCCCGCGGCGCCGATGAAACCCGCGTCCGCCCCCAGCGCGGCGTAGTCGATCGTCGTCCGCTCGGCCGGAACCGGAAATGCCCGGCGACGCACCTCCGCGCGCACCGTCTCCAAAAACCGCCGGCCCAACGGCGCAGCGTGACCGCCGAACGTCATGGCGCCGCCCAGCACCACCCCGCTGGGGTCGATCGTGTGCATCACGCTCACCACCCCCACCCCCAGGAACCGGGCCGTATCCAGAACGATCTCCAATGCCAGGTCGTCACCCGCCTCGGCCTCCTCGCCAACCATCAATGGGCGCAGCGCCTCCCCCGCCTCCAGCCGCGCCGCCAATGAACTCTGCCGCCCCTGGTCCAACGCTTCCTGGGTCCGTTTGACGAGTGCCACCGCACTGGCGTACGCCTCCAGGTGACCCCTTTGGCCGCAGGAGCATATCCGGGCGTCGTCCTGGTAGTCGATGATGATATGGCCGCATTCCGAACCGTGGCTATGCTCGCCATCGATCGACAGGTCGCCGATGATGATGCCGCAGCCGATTCCCGTGCCCAGCGTGAACAAAACCATGCTGGACAACTGCCTGCCGCTCCCCACCCAAAACTCCCCGTAGGCCGCCGCCCCCGCATCGTTGGCGAAGGTCGCCGGCAAGCCCACGTGCCGGCTGAGCGTATCGCGGACCGGAAAGTTGGTCCAGCCCGGAAGGTTGGGCGGATCGAGCAGCATGCCGGAGGGAATATCCATGGTGCCCGGCGTTCCCAGCCCCAGGCGGGCGATGTCGCGCGGCGTCAGCCCCGCGTGGTCGATGGCCTGCAGGGCCGCCTCGGCCATCCGACGCGTTCCTTCCTCCGGTCCGAGCTGGGCTTCGGTGGCAACCTGGTGCCAGGAGAGGGGGCGGCCCAGGTCATCAACCACGCCGGCCTTGATACTGGTGCCTCCCAGATCCACGCCGACAAAGAAAGGCGCCTGGGCTTCGCCCAACGGGAGAAAGCGACGGGGCGTGGACATCGCGGTCGCCAGGCGGACGGGAGATGTTTTAATGGGGGCTTACCAACACACGTGGCAAGTATAGGTCTTTGACGGGGTAGGGACAATCGCTGGGATGGGGCCGCCCCCTTCAGGCTGGGCAATGGTGGGCGTCCGCGGGCACGAAGCATGCTGGAAGCCCTATGCGGGTTGGCCCCGGCTTTTTCGCTTGGCGCAGGGCGGGCGGCCAGTTTTGATTTAAATTGGGGCGCGGAAAAACCGTTGCGGCCGATGTTGCTTTGGGTTAGTCTGCGAGAGTGGGTCTGTTAGGGGGGTGGTAAATCCGTGCGCCGGGCATGAGACTTTACCTCCTTGACTCCCGGTGCTTTCCCGTGTTTTCGATCCAATCTTTCCAGTTCCGCCAGCTCTGGTAGCTTTTCGAAGAAGGCATAGTCCATGGTGTTTCGCCTAGTACGTCAACGGTCCCGCGCGCGCCGCACAGCTGCAGGCCGCCGTTCGGCCGATAGGTCATTGGCCAGGGGCCGCGCGCTCGGGATGGAATCACTCGAGCGACGGACCTTATTGTCGGTCACCCCCATCAGCGATGTGTTGGCCCATTCGATCGCCAGTGCCACGGACTTGAGCTCGTACTCGGCGGACCAATTGGCGGCTGTCGACCGGTGGCTGATTGCTTTTGACGAAGGGCGGATGCCCGATCCGGCGATTCTTGCCTCGCAGTTGAATGCGCGGTTCGTGGGTACGGTCAGCCTGCCCAACAGCCTGGTGCTCGAGTTCGACGCCCCGTGGCAGTTTGTGGCCGCCCAACTTGAAGGGCTTCCTGACCAGGCGTTCTTCTATCCGCTGGTGCGGCACGACGTGGAAAAGCTGTTCATTCCAAACGACCCCTACTTCAACTTTCAGTGGCACCTGGAGAACACGGGCCAGACCGGCGGCGAGAACGGCCAGGATGCCAACGTGGTGCCCGCTTGGGACAAGGTCTTGGGCGAGGGGGTGGTCATAGCGATTGTCGACGACAGCCTGCAGCACGTGCACCAGGACATCCGCGATAAGTACCGCGCCGATTTGAGCTTCGACTTCAACGAGGGCGACGCCGATCCTTCGCCCGTGTTCGCCAGCGACAACCACGGCACGGCGGTCGCCGGCGTGGCCGCCGGTCACGGCAACAACGGCACGGGCGTGACGGGCAGCGCTCCCTTGGCCCAGATTGCCGGTTTGCGCTTGATCGGCGAACAGCCGACCGATTTCGACATTGCAGCCGCGCTGACCCACATGAATCAGGAAATCGACATCTACAACAACAGTTGGGGCTTCGGCCGAGGCATCCAGGTGCCGCCGGTCGACATCGGACCGCCGATCGCCTTCGCCCTCGAGAACGGTGCCCAGTTCGGCCGCGGCGGGCTGGGGAGCATTTTCCTGTTCGCCGCCGGCAACTCCAACGAGGTCTTCGACAACACCAACTACAGCGGACTCACCAAATCGCGGTTTGTGATCACGGTGGCCGGCATCGACGACAACGGCGAACAGGCCCTGTATAGCACGCCGGGCGCTTCGATCCTGATTGCCGCGCACACCTGGTCGGGCGACGATCCGGACAGTATCACCACCACCGACCGCATCGGCGCCCAGGGTTACAACTTCTTGGTGGGGGGCGCCGACGGCGACGCCTTCGCCGATCTGGATTACACCAGCACGTTCAGCGGCACCTCGTCGTCCACGCCGCTGGCCTCCGGGGTGGTGGCTTTAGTGCTCGACATGAATCCGGCTCTGACGTACCGCGATGTGATGAACATCCTGGCCGAGACCGCTGTCAAGAGCGATCCGTTCGACGCCGACTGGGTGACCAACGGGGCGGGCTTCCACGTGAACCACAAGTACGGTTTCGGCGCGATCAACGCCAACGACGCGGTGGACCTGGCCGCGGTCTGGAGCCCCGTGCTGCCCGAGACCAGCTTCAGCACGCCCACGATCAACGTGAACAGGCCCATCCCGGAAGGATTTGTCGGGGCGAAGTCGACCGCCCAGCTCGACACCGATATCACGCTGGAATGGGTGGAAGTGGTTCTGAATGTGACCCATGCCAATATCGGCGATTTGCGGGTGCGGTTGACTTCCCCCGACGGCACGACCAGCGTGCTCGCCGATACGCGCAACGACGGCACCGACAACTACAACAACTGGGTCTTCTCCACGACCCATTCCTGGGGCGAGTCGTCGGCGGGCACGTGGACCCTGGAAGTCGCCGACTTGAGAACCGGCGAGGTGGGCACCTTCAATTCCTGGAGCATGAACTTCTACGGCGTGACGACACATCCGCCGCGGACCGGCAACGACAGCGTGCTCACCAACGAGAACACGCCGGTAACCATCGACGTGCTGGCCAACGACGTCGACCCCGACGGCTCGCTCGACCCGGCCAGCGTGATCATCGGCACGCCCCCGGCCAACGGCGCGGTGAGCGTGGATCCCCTCACGGGCCAGATCACCTACACCCCCGACCCCGGCTTCAACGGCCTCGACGCATTCACCTACCTGGTGCGCGACAACGAAGGGGCTCCTTCGCGCTTTACGCCCGTGACGGTCGACGTCAGCGGCGTGAACGACCCGCCCGTAGCCAACAACGATCTGGCCTTTACGCCGCTGGGCACGGCCGTGGAAATTGACGTGCTGGCCAACGACAGCGACCCCGACGACTCGCTCAACCCATCCAGCGTCACGATCGTCTCCGGCCCCTCCCACGGCTCGGTGGCCGTGAACCTGGCAACCGGGGCGGTGACCTACACGCCCGGGCCAACCTTTACCTTCTCCGACAGCTTTTCCTATACGGTGGCCGACACGTTCGGCAGCGTGTCGAACATCGCCATCGTCACAGTCGAAAAGACCAACGAAGCGCCGCTGGCCGAGAACGACAGCTTCAGCGTCAACAAGAACAGCACGACGTCCCTCGACGTGCTGGCCAACGACACCGATGCCGACGGTACGATCGAGGCCTCGACCGTGGTCATCGTCGATCTGCCGGCCAAAGGCACGGCAACCGTCGACCCGACCACCGGTCAGATACGCTACAAGCCCAATGTCAATTTCGTCGGCTCGGACGCCTTCACTTACGCGGTGCGCGACAACCGCGGCGCGCTGTCGAATACGGCCGTCGTCAGCATTTCGGTGCTTGATGTAGGGCCGCCCGTGGCGACAAGCAACGAGTTTGCCCTGGTTCCCGGCTTTAGCAGCCTGCAGGCCAGCGTGCTGGGCCCGTCGGACACTGGCCTGACGGCCCGGCTGATCAATCCGCCCCTGCATGGCAGCCTGGTGCTGAGTCCCAGCGGCACTTTCATGTTCACGCGGGGAGGCAGCTTTGCAGGGCTCGACCGGTTCACGTTCGTCCTCAACGACGGCGACGAGGACAGCAATGTGGCGACCATCAGGCTCATCAGCGGCGAGTTCGGCTTTGTCCGCAAGCTCTACCGCGACGTACTCAACCGCGCGGCCAGCGACGCCGAAATCCTGGGCTGGGTAGCCGCGGTCAACGCGGGCGCCAGCCGCGAGACAATCGCCCTGACGATCCTCAGTTCCGCCGAGCACCGGACGATCGTGATCAACGAGCTGTACATGCAGTTCCTGGGTCGCAGCGCGGACTTCGGCGCTCTGGACCACTGGCAGGCGCAGATGCAGGCCGGGCTGACGACGGAAACGGTGGCCGCCACGATCCTGTCGTCCGAGGAGTACTTTTCCCGCAACGGTTTCAGTAACACTGGCATGGTGAACGGTTTCTACCTCGATTTGCTGGG
>JBBDNX010000779.1:0-1792 GCA_040877345.1 Pirellulales bacterium | reverse complement strand
TCCGCAGAACACCGTCATGAACCAGAAAAAGTTGCCGATCATGGGGCCCGACGCGCTGGCCACGTGCTCGTGCACCTTCTCCGCCGTCATGCCGGCCGCGGTCCAAGTGGACGCTTCCGTCCCCCGCTGGAGGAACTGCACGGAGAGGATGCTGGGCAGCGCCAGGCCGATGAAACAGGCCGGCATCCAGATGACGAGCTGATCGCGCATGACATGCCGATACCAACGCCGCCAGCGCGGGAGCGAGTCGGCCGTTACTTCAAAGACCGATCCCACGTGCGACAGCTTGATGCGGTGGCCACCCACCACGCTGGGGATCGCGCCCACGTGGTGGCCCATCCCCCAGCCCTGGTCGCGCGTGTAGTTGCTCAAGGGAGTATTGGATAGGCCCCCCTGCCCCGAAATGGCGACCATGGCGCAAAGCAGGCCGATCATGCTGAAGTTGATGAGTGGAAAGCCGCGGCCCTCGGCCAGCGAAAGGAAGATGTTGTCGATATTGTCGCCGTCGTAGGTGCCATCGCCGTCCAGGTCGACGTACTCGCCTGGGTTCCATGGATAGCCATTGCCGTCGGTGTCCTCGCGCGGTTCCACTGCGTCGAGCCGCCCATCGCCGTCCCAGTCCTCGCCCGGGTCGAGCCGACCGTTGCCGTTGGCGTCCTCGCCGCGCGTCACGGGCACATTGCCGAACTTGAAGAAGCCGGTGGTGATCTCGACCCAGGTTTCGACGCCGGTATACAGCGCGCCTAGCAGCAGCAGGAAGCCGAACACGGTCACAATCTTGAACGACATCACCGCTCTGAGCGAGTTGTAGATCTTGCCTCCAAAGATCAGCGGCACCAGCGCCAAGAGGAAGATCGCGTTGCCCAGCACCTTCAACAGCGTTTTCTGCGTCATCTCCAGGCCGAGCACGCTCACCAGTTCCGTCGATTTAGGATCGGGAAGCTCCCCGAGCAGCAACATGGCCACGGGCGTGGCGGCGCTGGCGGCCAGGTATGGAAACAAGGCCCCGAAATCGAGGGCGATGTAAGCCAGCAGCCAGAACGCCGGTCCCGGCGGCGTGCGGAACTTGCCCGTGAAGATCGGCTCGCCCGTGTAGAGGGTGTAGCGGCAGATTTCCAGGTTGTAGATCACCTGGAACACGATGCTCAAGGTAGCCAGCCAGAGCATGTTGCCCCCGTAGCGCGCCGTGACCAAGGGCCCGGTCAGCCACTCGCCGCCCCCGATCGCCGCGCCGCCCATCAGCAGTCCCGGACCGATCATGGCGGCCCAGTTGCGCCAGGTAAACCGAGGCGCATCGATCAGTTCGGCCGTGTTCCAGCGCGGCATCGCCTTCGAGCCGGGATGCGGCGCCACAAACGACTGGCTGCCCACGGCAGGTCTGTCCGCCATGCTAAAGACCTTTCTTGGGTGCGTAGTGAGGCACGCTGTGGTCTGGAGTTTACTCGGCCTGCGCCGGCCATGCTACCGCCTGGTTCTCGGCGAACTGCGCCAGCTTGGCTTGGAAGCCGGGCCGCTCGAGCACTTCCGGGTTGACCACGTTGGCGGGCGGCTCGCCCCGCGCGACGCGCAGCACCCCCTCCGCGGTGGCCCTGCCCGTCGTTGCCCACACGTCGCTGGTCGAGGCGGACCAGTGCGGCGTGACCACCACGTTGTCCAACTCCAGCAGCGGATCGGCGGCCGGCAGCGGCTCGACTTCGAAGACGTCGAGCGCGGCGCCGGCGATCCGCCGTTCGCGCAGTGCGGCCACCAGGGCGGCCTGGTCGATCATCGCGCCGCGGGCAATGTTGATCAG
>JBBDNX010000778.1:0-1793 GCA_040877345.1 Pirellulales bacterium | reverse complement strand
GAAAAAAATAACAGAGCATCATCAAGCCGAAGATGGCCCCGTACTCGTAGTTGGCCTGCGCGTAACCATGCTGCAGGCCGGCCCCCATCATCCCCACCATGTGGTGCGAGCTGATGTTCGTGCCGAAGATCGACCCGGCCACGGCCCACCAAGCCACGCTGCGGCCGGCCAGAAAGTAGTCGCGGGTCCCCTCCTCCCGCCGGCCCATGTACATGCCGAAGGCCGCCACCGCCAGCACGGTGCCCAGCAGCACCACCAGGTCCAGCGCATCCAGCGGGAGTTGCTCCGCCTGCGCCAGCACGAGCCATGGTCCCTGCATATCTTGAGTCACTCCAAAGTAGCAGGCACACTCCGTGTGCCGTGGCTGTGTCGGTGCAGGCCACACTCCGTGTGCCGTGGCTGCATCGGTGCAGACATCCCGCGCCGGGATGTGCCGTGGCCAAAGCGGACGGCACACTCCAGTGTGCCTGCTACTTTAGGGGCCATGATAGCCACGTCCGGCGGCCTTGGCACCCATCGGCTTGGATTTATGCCCTTTATCGGGTTCGCCCGAGCGTTCGTAGTGACCCGATTTATCGGGTCCTCCGAGCCCGTTCGTAGTGACCCGATTTATCGGGTCCCTTGAGCGTAACAAGTTCGCGCGATTTGCGCATACTTTTTGCGGGGCCGCATCAAACATGAGGTCACTGCGAACAGGAAGACCCCATAAATGGGGTCACTACGAACAGGAAGGGCCCCATAAATGGGGTCACTACGAACAAGAAGACCGCATGAATGCGGTCACTACGAACAATCGCGGTAGACGCGAATGCTGAAGCACGTATAATTTGCCGGCCATGCACTCGACCCAAGTTGCCGACCGGGCGGCCCATCGCCAGTACCAGGAACAAGTCGCCGCTCGGCTGCGCGTCGAAGAACCAATCAACAGCGCGACACACGGCATCGGGTTCGTCCTGAGCATTGCCGGCGTGGTGCTGTTGCTGGCCACCGCGGCCGACTTCGGCGACGTCTGGCAGTTGGCCGCCTGCGCCGTCTACGGCGGATCGTTGATCGCCGTCTACGCCGCTTCCACCTTGTCGCACCTGTTTCAAGCGCCCCGCCTGCGCCGCCTGTTTCGTATTGTCGACCAGGCGCTGATTTTTCTGTTGATTGCCGGCACCTACACGCCGATCGCTTTCACTTGGCTGCGGCATGGCCACTGGTGGATTGTGCTGGCATTGATGTGGGCGATCGCCTCGGCGGGCTTCGTTTCCAAGGCGATCTTCGTGCACCGGATCGAAGGCGTCTCGACCATGCTGCACGTGCTCATGGGCTGGCTGCCGGTGGTCACGGTCAAAACGCTCATCGATCGGGCGCCGCCGGGCCTGTTGTGGTGGATGCTCGCCGGCGGCATCTGTTACACGGTTGGCACCATCTTTCTGAACCGCGACCAGAAAGTCCCGTACTTTCACGCAGTCTGGCACTTGATGGTCGTGGCCGGCAGCGCCTGCCACTATTGGGCCATCCTGGCCTACTGCACGGCGGTCCCGGTTGCGTCTTGAGCCGGCGCGCCGTCCTTCAGCGGCAACCGTTCGATGGCCCGCCCGGCCGCGTCGGCGGCGCGGACCGCCGCCGGCACTCGCAAGGCCCGCGCCACCTGCTCGGCGAGCACCGGCGGCAACGATTCGACGAAATGCACTTGCCCCGCTTCCTGCCAGGCGATCAGTTGTCCGTCTCGAATGGCCAGTGAATTGCGCGGCTTGGCGGCGATCCGCGGGCCCGCGGTCAGGATGCCGGCCAGGTTCAAGGGATCG
>JBBDNX010000777.1:0-9741 GCA_040877345.1 Pirellulales bacterium | reverse complement strand
CGCTGTGCAACAGAATGTGCTTGTCGGAGATCGTCACGTAATACGTCGTCGGCAGACCCTTCTTTTCCGAGCCGTACTTAGGGTAGGCCTGCACGTCCCTGCCGAACACGTCGCCGGCGATCGTGGCGATCACCTTGTTGGTGGTCACCGAACCGAACCCGCCCACCGAGTGCCCCCGCATCGAGAAGGCCCCCGGCTCGCGCAGGTCCGGATCCTCCGTCACCGAGAGCGCCAGCGGGTGGTCGATGCCCACGCAAAAATAGTCGGGCCCGTCGTCCATCATGTTCTGAACGATGGCGATCATGTCGCCGGCCCTCACGTCGCGGCTGCCCAAGCCGGCCGAGCCCGAATAGATCCGCGGCACCCGCTCGATCTTGTCCAGGCCGTTCTGGCCGGTCACTGCGTCGCAGAAGGCCGCCTTGATCTCCCGCGTCAGGTGGTTGCCGGTCGTGGAGAGCGGATCGTCCATCCGCTCGATCACGGTGAAGGCCGTGCAGTCGCCCAGCGCCTCGACGATCTGCCGCGAGGGGAAGGGCCTGAAGCAGCGGACGGTCAGGCACCCGGCCGGAATGCCGCGCACGTCGCGCAGGTAGTCGACGGTGGCCTGGGCCGTTTCCATGTAGCAGCCCATGCCGACAATGATGAACTCCGCGTCGGCGCAGCGGTACGGCTCGACGAAGTCGTAGCGCCGTCCCGTCTTCTGGTAAAAGTCTTCAAAGGCCTTCTCGATGGCCGGCCCGACGCGGTCGTAGTACCAGCGCTGGGCGATCTTGCCCTTCATGTACGAGTCCTGGTTCTGCACCACGCCCGACATGACCGGGTTGGCCGGGTCCATCAGGTTGACGAGCTTCTCCTCGGGCTTGCCGAGGTATTCCTTCATGAACTCCAGCTCGGGCAGCCGGGCCTTCTCGACGGTGTGCGTGGTCAGGAAGCCGTCCTGCACGTTGAAAAACGGGGTCTGCGAATCCTCGGCCGCCCGCCGCGAGATCAGGCACAGGTCGCCCGCCTCCTGGGCGTTGCGCCCGAAGAGCATCCCCCAGCCGCAATCGGCCACGCACATCATGTCGTCGTGGCCGGCGTGGACGTTCAGCGAATGGCTGGTCAGCGCCCGCGAGCCGATGTTCATCACCACCGGCAGCCGTTTGCCGGAGATGGTGTAGAGCACCTCCTTCATCAGCACCAAGCCCTGCCCGGAGGTGAAGTTGGTCACCCGCCCGCCGGAGGCCGCAAAACCTTCGCAAAACGTGGCCGCCGAGTGCTCGCTCTCCGGCTCGACGAAGATCAGCAGGTCTCCCCACAGGTTGCGGTAGCCGTTCATCACGGCCGCGTTGAAGCCACCCCCCATAGTGGTGGAGCTGGTGATCGGGAAGGCGCCGGCCCCCTGGCAGACGTTGATTTCCACGTGGACGACCGCCTCGGCGCCGTCGCAGGTGGTGGGGATGCCGGGGTACTGGAAGACCCGGTCCTGCTCTTCACGCACGACGTCGGGCGTCCGCTGATCGGACCCGACCGGCGTTTTTGACACGAACGCGCCAGCACTCATCGGCCGCCTCCCAATCTGAGAACGAACAGCCCTCGGAGACCGCAACAGCCCGCGACGTGATCCCTCCAGGGGCCCTGCCTCGCGCCCGGACGCCTGCCTCGCGCCTGGGCCGCGGCGCCGCCGCCCTGCGCGCGGCCGCCTGCAAAGGGTCAACAGCGCATGCTAGCCGACGCCCTGGGTCGAGTCAAACCCTCCTGGCCGTAAATCGAGCGGGCGTAAGTCCTATCGCTTCGCCGGCCCCCTGCCTGGACCGAGCAGGATTCGCTTTTGCCGGCCCGTCCAGAAGGCCGGGGGAAGGCGCCCCTGCACATTCATCTATCGGCCATCGATCGGCCGGCGTCTGATCGAACCTGACCGGCGGAGGAGGGTCGCTACCGGGCCCTTTGGTCCTTTGGCGTCGCGGCCCGGCTGTCTGGGCGGCCCAGGTGAAATGGTATGTCGCCCGTCTTCTTCTGTGCGTCGAACGCCGCGCCGCCATCGTCCCGCCCGTCCGGCCCGATGCTGTAGATGATCAATCCATCGCCGGCGGCCGCCACCTTGAGCGGTTTGCCGTCGTAGGGGTCGACCAGCGGGATCCGGAGAAACTCCGGAGCCAGGCTATCGAGGTCGGCCGGCTGCTCGCCTTTGGCAGCCTTGTACCGCGCGGCGGCCGCCGCCGCCAGCGCCAACTGGTGCCTGGCCTCGGCCCGGGCCGCCGCTTCGAAGGCAGCATTCAGCGCCGGCAGCAGCAGCGAAGTCAGCACGCCAATATTTCCGGGTTTTCTTTTCTGGCGGTTTTCGGACGATTGATCCAGCGCTTTCAGGCTGTCCTGGACGAGGTAGTGCGGCTGTTGTGTCAGGTTGCGGGCCTGCTGCATGGCCGAGCGGTAGCTGTCCAACTCGTGAGGCAGAAAGAAAACCCGGAAGTATGGGAGCAGGATGGCGGCCGCCGGGCTGACGGGCCCGAGCACCTGCTCGGTAAAGTAGGCGCTTACATCGTCACCGCGATTTGTCGGGGAACTCATGGCGGCGAATGCCGAGAGCCCAAAGGCCTCCTCCATGGCAATGGAACGTGCCAACAGCATGCGGAATGACACGATCTCGCCAATCCGCAGCGCCTGCAAGTCGTCAGGGGTCGGCTCGCTGGTCGCCAGGACCGCTTCCAGGGTTTGGCAGGCCACCGCGTCGATGGCGGCACTGACCAGAAACGAGATCAGCGTCGGCTCGCCTGATGCATGAAGCGCCACGGCAAAGATCGCCGATACGTCTGCCAAAGCACTGCTCACGTCGCCCTCGGCCGTCTTGACCCGCGCATCGAGCGCCAGCAGACGCGCGGCGTTTCGCATGGCTTGCACTTCGGGCAGCAGCGTTTCGAAGGTCGGCCGGGAATAGTCGCGCTCAAAGCGGCATTCCGGCATTGCGGCCGCGCGGCGGATCAATGCCAGGCCAAGTTGCTGCGGATCCAGAAACTCCCGGAGTTCCTTGTCGTCCGCGTCGAACGGCGCGGACGGATCCCCCAGGAAGTCCAGGCTTTCTTGAGGCAGGCCTTTCAGATCGCCCATGGCCTCGAAGGCGCGCTCATAGACCAGCGCCGCGTTCTGATAATCGGCGACGCGTGGAGGCGCGGCCGCCAAAGCCATGGACCCTGCCTCGTTTCGCACGGATGCCAGGGCGGCCTGTAGCGCGGAGTCAAGGTTTCGCATCGTGGCGACGTGCAGCACGGCCACCAGGCACCAGGCAATTGCCAGCCGGCCGAGAGGCCAGCCGCTGGCCGCTGGCTCACCCACTAAGTTGCGCCGCAGGCCCAGCCAGACCAGAGCGAGACCGCACAGCGCCATCACGGCCGTCATCGAAACAACGTACGCGAACCAGCGCCCCAGCATTTGGGCCGGGACTGCGAACACGGCGCCTGCGGCGATCGGCACCAGCACCAGAAAACCGGCCAGCAGCCACTGCACCCAGCGGGTCCGCAAGCGCGCGCTCAGCGCCACTGCGGCGGCGATCCACAACAGGCCCGCCGCCAGCAACTCGATCCAGACTAAGGCATAGCCCATGTTTCAATCTCACTTTCCAAATCCCGTGGACTCCGACCTGCTCCCGCCGAGGGATGCACCGGCGGAGCCACGTGCGGCAGCGGGGCGGCCCGGAGCAGCAGCGCCTGGCTGACCGCTTGCCTCTCTGTCAACTCGGGAAACTGTTCTCTTAAGCGACTGGCCAAGAGAGCGACGTTGCGCGGCTCGGCACGCTCTCGGAGGTCCCACGTGTGCATCGCGCCGAACAACGAGAGATTGCCCCACACGAGAACCACGGCGGCCGCGGCTGCGGCAAACTGCCACCAACCCGCCATGCTCTGAGTCGCGCCTGCAACCGGGTCACCGGGCGGCTGGCGGATCGAGGTCAAGATGCGATGCCGAAGCGCCGCGGGCGGCTCGACCCGCGCGGCCGCGGCAAGTTGCCGTTCCAGCTCGGCCAGCTCGTGGGGAAGCTCGAATTCACCCATGGTTCACCTTGTCGCCCTGTTGGCATCGCTGCTGTGCGGCTGGCCGCCAAGGGCGGCCCTTAACTTTTCCAGCCCATACCGGTAGCGGCTGGCGGCCGTGTTGGCGCTGATCGCGAGCACCGCAGCCGTCTCGGCGAAGGTCAATCCTCCATGAATCTTCAGTGCAATCACTTCGCGTTGCTCGGTGGGCAGCAAACGCAATGCACGCTCCAACTCTTCACGGCGGTCGAGCTCGGCAGCGGTCCCGCTCCCGGGGCCGGCCGCTTGGCCAGCGGCCGCTGCCAATTCGGCTCCCCTGGCCCGGCGCGCCCGCTGCCTGGCCGCCACGTGCCGCAGCGAGCCGAACAAGTAGGCCGGCATGTCCTGGATTCGCCCCCAGTCGTTTCTGGTCTTCCAAAGCCCCACGAAGGTGTCATGGACCGCGTCTTCGGCATCCTCGCGCGAGCCGCAAAGGCCGATTGCCGCGCGGAACAGCCGCGGGCCGAAATCGTCATAGATCGCGGCAAATGCTTCCTCACGGCCCTGCTTCAGCCCGGCGGCCAGCCATGGTGCCGTCCGGCCCTCGGCCGTGGGGTCAGCCATTGATCTCCCCCGTGGTGTCTCTACCAGTATTAGAGCCGCCTCACGGGCGGATTTGTCTAATAGGCTCGTCCGTTTTTCGAATTCCTTGAGAGCAAGCCGCCGCGGATGGATAATCCGTCGAGAGGGCCGCTCCAGCACGAGATTTGCATGCCAATGCTAAACACGAGGATTGTGATTCTTGCTCTGGTGCTTGCACATTTGCTGGCCGGCCGATTATCGGCCTGGTGAACCTGACCAGCCGGGCGAACCCGCGGCGAAGTCGTTGTGTCTCCCGACCGCCCTTCGCCGCCTCCCGGTCCGCTCCGAGAGAATCAAGGATCACCGTCGGCCCTTTAAAGTCCAACTCCCTCTCCGTACACGGTGGCCGCCATCTTGACCGCCTCCCGTGCGCGCCCTGCATCTCCGAGGTCAAGGCATCAATCGGCATGACGATCCCTTGATAAGCCGAACCGCCCGCTCGCCTGCCGAGGCGGCGGGTGAGACAGTGAACGCTGAACGCTACATGCCACCGCGGCTAGGTGCAGCTGTTTGTTAGGCGGCCCCGCTCGAGCACGACTTCACTTGCCTGCCGGCGCCGCTTCAGCGACCGGAACCTCCAAGGTCGCCGGCGCCACCTTTCCCTCTTTCCAGTCCGAGAACGAGAGGGTCACCTTCGCCCTGCCTGCGCCCGCTTCCGGAGGGACCCGTACCGGGCCCGAGAACTGGGAGCCTCAGCACCGATGTTCCAGCACGACTTTGACGGCGACGGACTTCCCACCCGGCTCCTTGCTCGGGAACTCGATCTCGGCGACGGGGTGGCACTTGGCGGGGATCTTGTCGTGGTTGAGCGAAACGCGCGGGTCAGTGCGGGGGCCCGACACGACGATGCTGGCCGCCAACGTGCCTTCCCTCTCGCCGCACATCAACGCCGACCGGTCAATCAGCAAGTTCATAGCCAAGGCACCGTCGAAGTGGAGCGCTGGAACTTTCTGAAGGGAGCTGGAGAATTCGGCTGACCCGTCTTGGACCCCTTTGCCTTCGAGGGTGACGCGGACGTTCGCGTAGGCGGCGTAGCCATTCTTTTGCTGGAGTGCCTTCAGGGCCTTCTCCTCGGCTGTTTGCGGCACGAAGTCCTTGTTGGCGATGAACTGCAAGACCCGCAGTCCCTTGTAGCGGACCCGGCCCTCGGAGTCGGTGATGTCGCCCGCGTCGTAGGGGCGGGTCTCACTGACGGGCCCCTTCGGGTCGCGGGCCTTGATGGGCTTGCCGCACGCCACTCGCTCGCCCTTCTCGGTGAGGTCGCCGTTGCCGTTGCGATCCACGTAAAGGCCGTCGCCGTCGATGACGAGCCAGACGCGGGTCCTTTCTTCAGGGCCGAACGCCAGCAGGCAGTACTGGGGTTTGCCGGACTTGTAGGCTGGCTCTTTGGCAATGCTGCGGCCTGGCTTGGCAGGACCCTCGGCCGGACTTGAGAGCGGGCACAACGCAAGGCACGCCATAATCGGCAACCAACGAAATGTGCTCATTCAGTCCCCCGCTTTGCCGCCGTCTTCGCCTCAATCCCGCCAGTTCGGCAGCCCCTTCTTCATGCTCTTGCTGGCCGCCCTTCGGCCGTGGGGTCAGCCATTGATCTCCCCCGTGGTGTCTACCAGTATTAGAGCCGCCTCACGGGCGGATTTGTCTAATAGGCCCGTCCGTTTTCCGAATTTCTTGAGAGCGAGCCGCCGCGGATGGATAATCCGTCCAGGCATGTTGGAAGTCAGAGGGTCGGCACGCTAATGCCAAACACGCGCTACATGCTTGTCGCCCTTGTTCTCGCCCACTTCCTGGTCGGCGTGGTCTGTGCTTCGTTTGTTCAGGTTTGGGCGCTGGCCCCTGCGACGGCGGTCTTCACCGTCCTCTGGCTTAGCCAGACGGGATTGCTGGGAGCTTGGCTGGGTCTCGGCAATACTCCTTTCTTCTAACGGGCCGCGACCGTAGTGTTATCCGCTACCTATCTGTCGCTGCTGGCAGCCGGTTTTAGCATCCATCTTCGCCCTCACTGGGATTTTCCCGAGCCTGACTACCTGGTATTGGTTTCGATCCTGTGCAACGGGGCCCTTGCCGGTCTCATACGCAGGAGGTGGGTAGTCGATCAGGTTGCGCGGGTCGCCCGTTGCCGCGCGCCCGGGCTTCCGTTTCTCTCTCCGGCAGCTTTTTCTAGGAGTGACGACCGTTGCCGGCCTGTTGCTGCTCGGTCGAATATCGAGGCAACACTTTCAAATATCGTCTGGACACTCTCAATCGGTCCCGTTCGAACTGGCTATCGTTTGCTTCGCGTTCGTGAATGTCATTGCTTTGTGGACGTGCCTCGGGCTCGCCACACCTCGGCCGCGGCTCGTCATTCTGACGCTGTTTGCCGCGGCTTTTGGACTCATTCCGCCTTACTACCTGAACGGTTCCTCCGAGGCTTATGCCTTCTTTCTAGCCGCGGCCGTGGCGCACTCCGCGATCGTGGCCGCTTCCCTGCTGGTCGTCCGTGCCCGCGGCGATCGGCTGGTCCGCCGGCCGCCGAAACCCGCCGCCGCCGGACCAGCGACAACCTGACCAGTCGGGCGAACCCGCGGCGAACTCGTTGTGTCTTCCGACCGGGGACGCTTCGCCGCCTCCCGAAGCAGCGTTGAACACTCGATCTGGAAAATCCGACCATGCTTTCCCGACTGCCGGCGCTTTCTTGGGCCTGAATAGCGCCCTGCCGATCTTGTTCACCGTTCTAGGACCGCCCGTACCGCTCGGACGTCACGCTGCCGGTACGCGCCTATCCCAGACAACGGTGAACCATGTCTCACTCCAGATACTCAAAGTCCAACACGTCGGCGCGGCAGCCGAAACGCTGCCGTTACGAAATCGACCGCGCGCTGCACGAAGCGCTGGCTTCCGTCGAGCGCGACCGTTCGGCCGGGGCGGCCCTGCTGGAACTGATCCATCACGTCCGCTCGTCCAGCTCGCTCGTGCGCCCCGACGCAACCAGTGCCCGGCCCGCGTGGGCCGACGCGGCGCTGTGCGTCCGCGGCCTCGGGGCGCTGGCCCGCATGCATGGAACCTGGCGCCAACGCCCGGACTCCTGGATACCGTGCGACGGCAGCCGGCTCGCGGAGTTCGGCTCCCTGGCTCGACATCTTTTTGGCGGGTGCAATGTTCCGAGCTGCCTGGTCTGGTCCTGGTTTGCTGAGCCGTCCGCGCGTACATTGCGGCATCAAAAGTGGTTTCGGCACTTGGCCCGCGGCTACAGCCTGCTTGGCCTCGATCTGCCGCTGCCGTTCACGCGGCCCATGGCGCAGCACTTCCGGCAGGCGCCGGGTTGCTTCTCGGTCGAACAGGCTCTTCGTTGGGCGCAGGTTCGCGGCCTGGGCGGCGGGAGCGCGCTGGCCGGCGCCATCGCCGCCAGCCGGCTGGGCGAGTCGTTTGACCATCCCGACTATTGGACTCGCGTCATCCGATTCCTGATTTCACGGCCGCAACTCGCGCCTGAGGCCGTTTCCCCGCTGGTCGAATACCTGAACCAGCACACCGATGAGCTGTTTGCAACGCGCCGCAACGGGAGGAAAGCGGGCACCCTTTTACTCGACCGTGCATTGCGCTGGTGGACAGCGCCGCGGTGCGCGTCGAAGCGCCCGGAGTTGTCTTGGAACGAGACCGGCATTGGCGGCTTCGAGCTCGTGGAGCCAGTAGGAGGGAGTTGGCATTCTCGGCGCTGGACCATCCGCGAATTGACCAACTCGAACGAGATCGAAGCCGAGGGGAAAGGACTTCGCCATTGCGTGGGGACCTATGCGGAAGACTGCTTTAAGCGGCGTTCGTCGATCTGGTCGCTCACGTGCAGCGATCACCGCAGTCGGTTTCGCCGCCTTTTGACGATCGAAGTCGATCCCCAGACGCGCGTTATCGTCCAGGCTAGAGGCGCTTGCGACAGCCGCCCCAAGCCGGACGCGCGCAAGGTGATGCTCCAATGGGCGGCCAGCCGCCGGCTTCGCGTGGAGAAGTGGGTTTAGCGGTCCTCCTTCGACCCATCAAAAAAACTTGATGTTTCAGGTTGCCTCCGTCGACTGCAAGAGGCACAATGACCCTAGCCCACCCGCCGCTAGTTCGCTCTGCGAGACCCGCTCGCCTTGCTCGATAAGGGCCGAACTGCAAATGACCGCCCGCCTGTTTGCACAACCCGATCGACAGCGACCGATGGCCGCGGCCGCGCGCCGTCTTGCGGCCATACTCGCAGTGACCTGGTTCGGGCCGTATTCGGCCAAGCTGCCGGCCCAGGAGCCACAGGAGCCACCTGCGGCTGAGACTCCAGAACTCGCCGCAGCGCAGGCCGATCCGCCGCCCGCCGAAGCCCCGCTCGATGCCAACCAACCGCCCAGGCCGCTTTCAGAGCTGATCGACCAGCAGGTGGCGGCCTCGTTGGAAGCCGGCGGGATCACGCCGGCGGGCCCGTCGAGCGACGCCGAGTTCCTGCGGCGAGTGTATCTCGACCTGGCGGGCACGATTCCGACGCTGGGCGAAGCCAGGGCGTTTCTCGACGACAAGTCGCCGCTGAAACGCCAGCAGCTCATCGACCGGCTGCTGAACGGCCCCGAGTACGCCAGACAAATGCAGCGGGTGTTCGACGTGATGCTGATGGAGCGGCGGCGGGGCAACCGGGTTCCCAAGGAGCAATGGGAAGAGTACCTGCGCAGCTCGTTTGCCGCCAACAAGCCGTGGGACGAGCTGGTCCGCGAGATCCTCTCGTCCGACGGGGCGGATCCGGGTATGCGGCCCGCCGCGCGGTTCTACCTGGAGCGGGAGGCCGACGCGCACTTGCTCACCCGCGACGTGGGCCGGCTGCTGTTGGGCCGCGACATGGAGTGCGCCCAGTGCCACGACCACCCGCTGGTCGATAGCTACCTGCAGGCGGACTACTACGGCCTGCTGGCGTTCTTCAGTCGCAGCTTCCTTTTCACGCCCAAGGATCAACAGGCCGTCGTCTTGGCCGAGAAGGCCGAAGGGGAAGTCACTTTCAAATCGGTGTTCATCGACGGGGCCGCGGACGAAGCGACGCGGCCTCATCTGCCCGGCGAGCAGCCGCTCGACGAGCCGGCGTTCGAGAGCGGCCAGGAGTACGCCGTCGCTGCGGCCGACGGCG
>JBBDNX010000776.1:0-1801 GCA_040877345.1 Pirellulales bacterium | reverse complement strand
CGACATCGGCATAGCATCTGCAACGCCTTCAAACTCGCGTTCGCGGGCCCGGCCGCGGCGGGAAGTGGTCGTGCCGCTCTGCACGATGATGATGCCGTGCTGCCGGTCGGCGCCGGGATACACGTCGAGCGAGTTGCCGATGTAAGCCCGGTGCAAGTGGCCTCCCAGGATCAGCTCCACCTTCAGGTCTTCGAGCTGGTCCATGGCCCGCCGGGACCTGGGCATCGCCTGCCCCCCTTCGTAGTCGGGCGCGGGAGCAAAGTGGTGGTGGGCCACCACGATCCGCACGCGCCCCGGCGGCGCGGACTCAAAAACCCGCCGGCAGAACTCCAACTGCTTGCGGGTGATGCGGCCGTTGGTGATGGCCCGCAAGGGGCTGGTGGAGTTCAAGCAGGCGATCACCGCCTGCTCGTGCCGGACCTCGTAATCGAGATCCTGGCAGATGTGCTGCCGGTACAAGTCGTACGGCGTGAAAATCCGCTCGATGACGCGGTACAGCGGCACGTCGTGATTGCCGGGCACCGCCAGCTTGGGACCGGGCCCAAGGCGATCGAGAAACTGCCGGGCCGCGATGAACTCGGCCGGCTTGGCACGCTGGGTAAAATCGCCGCTGGCCACGATGATGTCGGGCGCCAGCGCCGCCGCCGACTGTGCGAGCGCCTCGGCCGCCGCCGGTACAAAGTGCGGGCCAAAGTGCAGGTCGGAAATGTGCAACAGCGTCAGCAAGCTCATGCCTATGGAGGCGGCCCTCATTCATGGCTGCCAGGCGCGGCATCGGGTGGTCCGCCGCGCGGCTCGCCGCGCATCTCGCGGGCGACCGCCTCGGCACGCCGCAGCGCCGCCAGCAGGTTGCCGCCCAGGATCTTGCGGATGCCGGCCTTGGGATAGCCGCGATTCAACAGCTCCTGGGTGATCACGGGATAGCAGGAGACGTCTTCGAGCTGGTCGGGCAACTCGGTCACGCCGTCAAAATCCGAACCCAGTCCCACGTGGTCGATCCCGGCTACCTTGACGACGTGGTCGATGTGGTCCACCACCACGTGCACGCTGCCGCGCTGGATCGGGTGCTCGGCGCGCCAGCGGCGGTACTCTCGTTCGAATGCGGCCTTGTCGCCGGCAAAACGGGTCCGCAGCTCGCGGCGGACCTGGGACGCCTGGTTCAGAATGCGGGCCGATTCGGGCACGACGAAACCGGAGAAGAAATTCACCATCACCAGGCCGCCGTTGCCGGCGATCAGCCCCAGCACGTCGTCGGGCACATTGCGGGGGTGCGGCGCGATGGCGTAGGCCGAGCTGTGCGAGGCGATGACCGGCGCGCGGCTGACCCGCAGCACGTCGTGCATGGTTTCCGGGGAGACGTGCGAGATATCGACCAGCATGCCGAGCCGGTTCATCTCGCGGACGACTTCCTCGCCGAAGGGCGCCAGGCCGCCGTGCCGGGCCTCGTCGGTGGCCGAGTCGGCCCAGTCGAGCGTGTCGGAGTGGGTGAGCGTCATGTAGCGGGCGCCTTGGAGGTAGAGCTGCCTCAGCACGCCGAGCGAGTTCTGGATGGAGTGCCCGCCTTCGATGCCGATCATCGAGGCGATTTTGCCGGCCCGGCGAATCCGCTCGACGTCGTCGGCCGTCGAGGCCAGCTCGAACACGTCGGGATATCGCTCGTGGAGCCGGCGGATCAGCTCGATCTGCTCCAACGTCTGGGCCAGGCTCTCGCCTGTCAACCGCGTCTCGGCCGGGACATAGGCCGACCAGAACTGCCAGCCCACGCCCCCTCGCAGCAAGCGGGGAATATCGGTGTGCAGCG
>JBBDNX010000775.1:0-1806 GCA_040877345.1 Pirellulales bacterium | reverse complement strand
CGAGCTCTCGAGCGATCTCAGCGAAGAGGGCAGACCGACCGCGGAGCAGCCGAGCGGAAAAACCAGCAGAAGCAGCGTGCACGCCGACCGGCCGCGGCCGGCACGTCCTAGGCCCGCGAATTGCATCGGCCGCTTTGCCCGGTCCGTGAAACAGAGAACGACGCGGCACGATACCGATACGACCCGAGCGGGTCAACTCCAGAAGCGGCCGGCAATCAGACGGGAGAAGCAGACGCGAGAATCAGACGGGAACCTGCAAGCCGGCCAATAACTTCTTCAAGGCGGTGGGGTCCACCGGCTTGGTCATGTGGTGGTCAAACCCCGCCTCGGCGGCGAGCCGCTTATCCTCGTATTGCCCCCAGCCGGTCATGGCCACCAGGACGGCGCTCTTTGCCCAGTCGCGAGCACGCATGCGGCGGGCCGCGTCGTAGCCGTTCAGTTTCGGCATCCCGATGTCCATCAGCACCACGAAGGGATGGAAGTGCTCGGCCGTTTCGACGGCTTCCAGGCCATCGTGCGCGGTGCGGACCTCGCTGCCAAGTATCCGCAACAGCATGGCGAGGCTTTCGGCCGAATCGTGGTTGTCGTCGACGACCAGGATGCGGCACTTGACCTGTTCGGCGCCGCTCGGACGGTCCGCCGCGCTGGTTTGCCGAGTCGCTGGCCGTTGGATGATCGGCAGCCAAACGATGAACTCACTTCCCCGACCCGGGCCGGCACTGCGGGCTTCGATGCGGCCGCCGTGCATCTCCACCAGCCGCTTGACCAGCGTCAGCCCGATGCCCAGCCCGCCCCGCGAACGCTCCAGGGAGCGGTCGACCTGCATGAACAGCTCGAAGACCAGGCAGAGTTTGTCGGCCGGTATGCCGATCCCGCTGTCGCGGACCCGCACGCGGACCTCGCTCGCCTCTCGCTCGACGGTCAACCAGATGTGGCCGGGGGGCTCGGTATACTTGGCGGCATTATTCAAGAGGTTCAAGAACACCTGGGCCAGCCGCGTCAGGTCGGCGTTCACGACAATCGCGTCGGGCGGGATGGTCGTCGTCAGCTCGTGCCCTGCCTGCTCGATCAAGGGACGGCTCGTCTCCAGCGCGCTGGCCAGCACGGCGGCCAGCTCGACGGGCTCCTTGCGCAGTTCCAGCTTGCCGCGGGTCACGCGGGAAACGTCGAGCAGGTCGTCGATAAGCCGCTCCATCTGGACGAGCTGCCGCTCCATCATCGAGCGAGCCTGCTCCATCACCTCCACGTCGCCTTCGGTGACGCGGATCACCTCCAGGGCGTTGCGCAGGGGGGCCAATGGATTGCGCAGCTCGTGGGCCAGCGTGGCAAGGAACTCGTCCTTGCGCCGGTCGGCTTCACGCAATGCCTCCTCCGCCCGCTTGCGGTCGGTGATGTCGATGGCAATTCCGCCCACCATGGCCGGCGTCCCATCGGGCCCGGGGATCGGAAACTTGCTGACAATCGAATGGTGCACGTTTCCGTCCTCGTGCTCCAGGGCCTCCACCACTTGAACGCCCGTCTCGCTGGCCAGTGCCCGCCGATCGTTTTCCATGAACTGGGCGGCAGCATCCGCTGGGAAGATCGCTTGATCGGTCTTGCCGTACAGTTCGGCCCGCGGGGTCCGAAAGGCCTTCTCGGCGGACTCGTTGACGTACACGTAACGGCCATCCAGGTCCTTGATCCAGGCCAGGCCGGGCAGGTGCTCCATGAACCGTGCAAATCGCTGCTCTCTGCCCCGCAGCGCCAGGTCGCACTGCCGCCGCTCCAGCTCGCGAAGCTTCTCGGCTTGCCGCTTGACTTGCCCGG
>JBBDNX010000774.1:0-9822 GCA_040877345.1 Pirellulales bacterium | reverse complement strand
AAATCGCCCACCAGGTGCGGCGCCAGCCGCAGGATCATCGAAGTCTCCCACTCGCAGGCGTGTCCCACCCGCTGCTGGCCGATGCTCCGGTCAACCTCGTGAGGCTTGCCCCCCAGCGTCCAGTAAGTGGCAAACAGCAGCAGCAGGTCCTCGCGCTGCCGGTGCCGCTGACGCACTTCGAACACCGCCTGCTGGCCGGGCACGATGTTGCCGCCGTGGCCGTTGACGATCACCATCCGGCGGAAGCCGTGCGCCAGCAGGTTCTCCAGCAGGTCGCCCAACAGGTCCAGGTAGGTCCGAGGACTGGCCGACAGGGTGCCCGCAAAATCGAGGTGGTGATCGGAGTTGCCCAGCCACATCAGCGGGGCGAACAGCACGCGGCCAGCCAGCCGCTCGGACACGCGCCGCACCACCTCGCCCAAGAGCATGCTGTCGGTGAACACCGGCAGATGCCGCCCGTGCTGCTCCAGCGCCGCCACCGGGATCACCACCGGCACGTCCTTGGACAACTGGGCCACCTGCGGCCATTTCATTTCGGCAAGCTGCACGACCACCTCCGCGGTTCAGGCTCGATCCCCTTGGATTGTATTGTTAAGAGCGAAGAATAGTCTGACGCGGCCGCGGCCGCACAACAAGTCGCCCGCCGGCGTTTGGTAGCAGGCACCCTCCGTGTGCCGTGGCCCCCTGCTTTCGTCCCAACCGGCGTTGACCGCCTGGCACAGGCTGCCCTAAGGTTACACCATGACAATCGTGCTGTTCGAGGACGACAAGGTGACACAGCTTTATCCGGTCACCGTCGGCCGCCCCGCTTTCAACATTGGCTGTGGCTCGTACCGCCTGCTGGACCTGGTGGCCGGCCTGGGACATTCGGTGCGGGTTCAGGTCAGGCCGCATTTGCGGCAACTGGCCGAGCAGGACCAGCTCGGGTCGACATTGCAGGGGGCATCGGGCGGCGATCGCGTCGCCCTGCTCAACGGCCGGCTGATCCCCTCGGTGTCGGCCATCGACGAGGTGAAACGCCTGCTCGACGCCGGCAGGCCGGGCGTAGTTTACGCCGCGGGCCCGGCAGGCGACAAGCCGCCGGGGGCGCGTCACCAGCCGGTGGCGCTGGACGAAGTGGCCTTGGCCGTGCTGCCTGCCGGCACGCCGCCTCCCCCGGACGACGCCACGCCCCGGCAATTGGCCGAGTATCTGCAGGCACCGCCGCTGGATCCGCTCGACGCCCGCCCGCTGGCCCTGTTCGACTATCCGCACGACATCATCCGGCATCACCTGGCGATCCTGGGAGCCAACCTGGAGCACCGGCTGGCCACGGGCAACTATCAAGAGCTGGCCGATGGAGTTTTTGCCGGCGCGGAAGCCCGCCTGGGCCAGTACGTCGTCACCGACACCCGCAACGGGCCGATCGTGCTCGAAGAGCGGGCCTCGATCGGGCCGCACTGCTTTCTAAGCGGCCCGGCGCACGTGGGGGCCGCCGCCCGGGTCATCGAGCATGCGGCGATCAAAGACTCGGTGGCCCTGGGGCACACGACCAAGATCGGCGGCGAGGTGGAAGGCTCGGTCATCGAGCCGTACACCAACAAGCAGCACCATGGCTTCCTGGGGCACAGCTACCTGGGCAGTTGGATCAACCTGGGGGCCGGCACGTGCAACAGCGACTTGAAGAACACCTATGGGCAGGTCAACATGGAGTACAACGGCCGCAAAGTGCCCACGGCCATGCAATTTTTGGGCTGTATCGTGGGCGACTATGCCAAGACGGCCATCAACACCGGCATTTTTACGGGAAAGACAATCGGCACGTGCAGCATGGTGTATGGGTTCGTGACGACCAACGTGCCCAGCTTCACCAACTATGCCCGCTCCTTCGGCCAGGTGACCGAAGCTCCGGTCGAGGTGATGGTGGCCACCCAGGCCCGCATGTTCGCCCGCCGCAACGTCGAGCAACGCCCCTGCGACGTGCAGCTCTTGCACGACATGTACGAGATCACCCGCCACGAGCGGCGGATAGCCGGCGAACCGCTGTCTCTCTAATCAACTTGTCGCTGTAGTCAAGCACTCCCTCCACCGTTCATGAAAGTTTCCGCCGCCTACGGCCCCAGTAAGTTCGGCCTGTCGTTCGAGCTGTTCCCGCCCAAGACCGTGGCCGGCGAGGAGGAGCTGTTCAGGCATCTGGTGGAGTTGGCTGGTTTCGAGCCGGCCTTCATCACTTGCACCTACGGGGCCGGCGGTTCCACGCGGCACAAGACGCTGGAGATCGTGACCCGCGTCCGCGAGCGGTTCGGCTGCCCGGTCGCCTCGCACCTGACCTGCGTCGGCTCGACCGCCGACGACCTGCGGGCCTACCTGCGCGAGGCGCACGGCCGGGGAATCCAGAACATCGTGGCGCTGCGGGGCGACCCGCCCAAAGGCGAGCACCAGTTCAAGCCGGTGCCCGGCGGACTCTGCTATGCCAACGAGCTGGTTGGCCTGATTCGGGGCGAGTTTCCCCAGTTCGACGTGGCCGTGGCCGGCTATCCGGAAAAGCACCAGGAAGCCCCCAGCGAGCAGGCCGATCTGGAAAACCTCAAGCGAAAGGTCGACGCCGGCGCCGACGTCGTCATTACGCAGCTCTTCTACAGCAACGCCGACTTCTTCCGCTTTCGCGACCGCTGCCAGGCCCTCGGCATCCGCGTGCCAATCGTCCCCGGCCTGTTGCCGGTGACCAACCTGGCCCAGATCCGCCGCATCACCTCGCTGTGCGCCGCCCGGCTGCCGGCCACGTTCGTGCGCGACCTGGAGGCGAGCGGCAATCCGGACGAACAGTTCGAGGTGGGGGTCGAGTTCGCCACGCGGCAAGTCCAGGAGCTGATCGACCAGGGCGTGCCGGGAATCCACTTCTACGTCTTAAACAAGTCGCAGGCCACCGCCCGCGTCTTGCGATCGGTGCGGCCCGCCACGCCCCCCAACCCCTGACCTCTGCCTTCTGCCTTCCGCCTTCTGCCTTCTAATTTCGGCCTTCCTCCCTACCAGCGGCACGCTATCATTATTTGGGTCGTCTTGAGGGACTTTTTTGAGTTCCCGCCGGCCCAGGCCGATCTGAGAAAAATGCAACGAAAACCTCGCTACCGCGCCTGGCTGCTGGGCATGCTCGTCTTGCTCCCCGGCCTGTTGGCCTCGCCCGCCGCGGCCCAGGACCACTTTTTCGACTCCGACGGCGTGCGGCTGCGCTACCTGGTCGAGGGCGAGGGAGAGCCGGTGGTGCTCCTGCACGGCCTGGTAGGCAACGTCTATTTGCAGTGGAAGCTGCCGGGCATCATGACTGCCTTGGCCCAGGACTACCAGGTGATCGCCCTGGACCAGCGGGCGCACGGCCGCAGCGGCAGCCCGCGCGATCCGGCCGAGTACGGGGTGGAGATGGTCGAGGACGTGGTGCGGCTGCTCGACCACTTGAAGATCGAACGGGCCCACGTGGTCGGCTACTCGATGGGCGGCTTCATTGCAGCGAAGTTGGTGACGGTGCACCCGGATCGCCTGCTCACGGCAACGCTGGGCGGCGCCGGCTGGTCCAAGGCCGACGACGTGCGGGCCGACTTCATGGGCGAGCTGGCCGAGAGCCTGGACCGCGGGCAGGGGATCCGCCCGCTTTTGGTGCGGCTGACGCCTCCCGGCAGGCGGCTCCCCTCCGAGGAGCGTCTGCGCTTCATCACCCGCCTGATGAACTGGACGCACGATACCAAATCGCTGGCCGCGCTCGTGCGAGGCATGGATCAACTTTGCATTGAAGAAGAGCAGCTCCGCGCCAACCACGTTCCCACGCTGGCCATCGTGGGCGAAAGCGACCCGCTCAAGATCACGGTCGACGAGCTGGTCGGCGTCATGAGCAACCTGGAGACAGTGGTCCTGGCCGGGGCCGATCACATGGACGCCTTTGCCCAGCCGGAGTTCGTCCATAGTCTGAAGTCCTTCCTGGCACGCCACGCCTTGGCGGCCGTGGAAGGCGATCAGGCGGAGATGGATAAACATCGCACGGCAGAGGTCCCAGCTCCGTCGAAGTCCGGATCGACCCAGCGACCAGCGGGGAGCGTGGGGCGGTAACCTGGCCCGCCTTCCTCCATGCCGCTTCGTCATCCTCGCCATCCCCTCAGCGCGACATTTGCAAGCCTTTGCCCGGCGGCGTTAGACTGTTGAGCACGCTAGCTTGCAGTTGGTCACTCGGCCGGCGGGAGAGCAACGTGGACGAACGACAGCCTGTCCAGTTCTCGCTGACGCAGATCTTCATTCTGACGGCCGCTATCGGCGCGGTCCTATCGGTGCTTAAGCCTCCCTCGCTTATTCCCGTGGTCTTGCTGGCCGTACTTTATGCCTTGGCCACCTTGCTGCTCTGGACTGGACTCATGCTGTTTGGACGGCTGATCATCCTTGCGGTCGGCGCGCTGGCCAACGCGTCGATCGGCTTACGGCGGCGGGGCGGCCGCCGCTAGAGCAACGAGGCTCCGCGTCGCGTCCTCCCTCCTTGACTTCCCCTTGGAGAACCCATGCCAAACCTCAATCGCCGCCAGTTTGTCAAGAGCACTCTCGGAAGCGCCGCCACGCTGGCCACGGCGGCGACGGCCGCCCGCCCGGCCCGCGCCTCTGCCAACGACGCCATCCACATCGCCTTGATCGGCACGGGCGGGCGATACCGGGCCTTCGTCCCGGAGCTGGCCGCCCGCAACGACACGCCCGTGGTGGCCGTCTGCGACGTCGATCAGCGACGCATGGCCGTCGCCGCCGACAACGTCGAGCGCGCCCAGGGACGCCGCCCCGAATTCTCCGGCGACTACCGCAAGCTCCTCGACGATCCGTCGATCGACGCCGTGTTCATCGCCACCACGCACCATTGGCACGCCCCGATCGCGGTGGCGGCCCTGGCGGCCGGCAAGGACGTGTATCTGGAAAAGCCGGGCTCGCACGTCTTCCGCGAGGGCCGGGCCATCGTCGACATGGCCGCCAAGCATGGCCGCATCGTTCAGCACGGCACCCAGATGCGTTCCAGCGACGTCTTGGCCAAGGCGGGCCAGGTACTTGCTTCGGGGCTGCTGGGCGAGATCAAAATGGCCAAGGCCTGGAACGTGCAGCGCCGCGCCCATCCGGGTCCTCAGCCCGACGGCGAGCCGCCGGCCGGGGTCGACTACGACATGTGGCTGGGGCCCGCGCCCAAGCGTCCGTTCAATCCCAACCGCTTCCATGCCAACTGGCACGCCTACCGCGATTACGGCAACGGCGACATCGGCAACGACGGCGCGCACGATCTGGACATGGCCCGCTGGGGGTTGGGCGTCGAGGCGCATCCGATCCGGATCACGGCCCATGGCAGCCGCGTCGACCCCAGCACGGGCGAGCGCGACTTCCCCGACAACACGATGGTTGCCTATCAATACGCCGACGGCCGGGTTTTGCTGTACGAGGACCGCCTCTGGACTCCCTACCGCATGGACGGCTTCGACAGCGGCAACGCCTTTTACGGCACCAAGGGCTACATGATCTTCTCCCGCCGCGGCTACTTCCAGGTCTATCTGGGGATGCAGGACGAGAAGGGTCCCAGCGTCGAGCAAGGCGACACCGGCATGTCGGCCCACGTGGCCGACTTTCTCGACTCCCTTCGCAGCCGCCGCCAGCCCAACGCCTCGGCCCAGGTGACCCATCTCTCTTGCGGTCTGATCCATCTGGGCGAGGTCGCCTGCCGCGTGGGCCGCGTGATCCATTTCGATCCCCAGGCGGAGCAAATCCTCGCCGACGACGAGGCCAACGCCCTGTTGACCAAGGACTACCGCGCCCCCTGGACGCTCCGGACGTAGTCTATACTGGTTGCCCAAGGGTACCGCAAATTGAACAGGGCCCCCTGGGCCAGGAGGAATACTGTGCTGGTAAGTCTCGTGAGTCTCGTGTTGCCGATCATCGTTTCCAGCGTGGCGTTGTTCTTCGCCAGCTTTTTGTCGTGGATGGTCTTGCCCTTCCACCGCAAGGATTGGGTCAAGCTGGGAAAGGAAGACGATTTCCTGGAGGCCGTGAGGAAATGCGCGATTCCCCGCGGCAGTTACATGTTCCCCTGCGCCCAGACGCCGGCCGAGATGAAGAGCGAAGAGCACGTGAAGAAATGGGAGTCCGGACCATGCGGCGTGATCACCGTTTTTCCGAATGTGAACATGGGCCGGAACCTGGGGCGGCAGTTCCTGTATCTTCTGGTGGTCAGTTTCTTTCTCGCTTACCTCGCGGCGCTGGCTATTGGGCCGGGTGCCGATTTGATGACGGTCTTCCGCTTCGTCTCGACGGCCGCGTTCATGGCGTTCTTGGCCGGCATCGTGCAGCACGCCATCTGGTTTCACGCCCGCATCGTGGGGCACGTCATCGAGTCGGTGGCCTACGCGGCGATCGCCGGCGCCCTATTTGCCGCGCTCTGGCCGGGCACTTGACCTCCCGCCCGAGTGCCGCAACCTCGGCAACACGCCGACATGGCAATCGAGCAGCCTGCGATCATGCTCGCACTCATCGCCGGCCCTCGGCGCTCAAGTCCTTGATCCGCAGGCCTCGGAGACGGTTGTTCGCGGCCAGTTGCCGCATCGCCGCGATCGCCGATTGCCGCTGCGCGGCCGTTGCCGGCTTGCGAGCGGGAACCAGCCGCGCCACGGGTGCTCCGTGCCGCGTGATCGTGATCTCCTCCCCACGCTCCACCCGTTCGAGCAACTCGGCGAAGCGGGTCCGTGCCTCGTATGTCCCGACCGTGGCGCTGCCATCTGATTGCATAACGCCCTCCGCGATTGGATTGGCCTGCGACTAGTCTAAATCCTATGCAACCATCTGAGTTGTCAAGGTGTCGCCGTGCCGCGAGTTTGACGGCCGGCGGGCGGCTGGCTAAAATCGCTCTCCATCTCCTCCAAGCCGAATGGGAAGCAAAACACCTGTCGCGCCCTTGGGTTTCCCGCTGCGAAGGCCTTGCGATGCGATTGCCGACATCCTACACCGCCCGCCGAGCGCCAGGCGCCCGGCCGGCGTTCATCCCGCAGACGACGGTCGAAGTACCTTACCCCCATCAACATGGAGGCAGACGGTATTAGCCGCAGTCTCCCCGTCTGATCGTTCGCACACACCGATCGGCGAGACACGCGGCCGTGCTGAGCACCATGGATTTTCGCGAAATGGCCCGGGACCCGCGGCACCGCCGCGGCTTCGAAAAGCTGTTGTACCTGGCCGCCAAGCGCGGCGACGCCGACCTGGTGTCCGAGCGGCTTGGCTGGGGCATCGACCCCAACTGCGCATCCAGCAGGGGCCGCACCCCGTTGATCGCCAACGTGCGCAGCTCGTCCCCTACCGCGGCGACGGTCCTGGCCCTGCTCGCCGGCGGCGGCGACCCAAGCCTCACGGACGCAACCGGCCTCACCGCCCTGGACTACGCCCGCCGCAAGCTGGCGCGGCTGCAGGCGCGGCCTCGCCGGCCCAGCCGCAAGTCCCCCTCGCTCGACGAAAACGACCAGCTCCGCCTGGGTCGCGATGAGCAGGCCGAGTTGGACGAGATGCGCCGCGAGCTGGCCGGCGAAGACGCGGCTGATTTTCTCCGCATCTGGTGGAAGGAGCGGCTGCGGGCGGCGCGGCGGACGTTCAACGACCCGGACCAGATCGAGAAGATCGTGGAGATTCTGGAAGCGGCCGCCGGAGCGAGTCCTTCTCCAGAACGCCCTTGAGTGTCCGCGGGTCCCGCTGGACCATGCCGGCGTCTTCGGCGAACTTCTGGTCGGTGCGGCTGCTCACGGCGCTCTGCCACGTCTGTGGTGGCTCAGTAAGTCGGAGAACCCGAAGGCTGACGTGAGCAGCGTTCTCGCCCCATATAGCAACCGGATGAAGCAACTGCTCAAAGATCCCGACGTGTTCTACAGGCCGAAGGACCGCCCGTCTGGACACGACGTAAGCAGGGCGTTCGGCACGGATAACGGCGGAGCCATTCCGTCGAACTTGCTTCAGTACCCCAACACGGAGAGCAACTCGATTCATATTCGTCTCTGCAAAGCAAACAACATCCCGCCCCACCCGGCACGCTTCCCGCTCGCCCTGCCTGAGTTCTTTATCAAGTTCCTGACGGAACCGGGGGACACCGTTGTAGACATCTTCGCGGGATCGAACACGACGGGTGAAGCAGCCGAAGCGTTGGGCCGCAATTGGCTCGCATTGGAATGCGACCGGAAGTACGTGATCGGATCCGCGTTCCGCTTTATGCAGGATTGGAGCGACGAAGAAGTAGCCAAGTTCGTGGCAACATGCCGGAGCGAAGTCACGGAGCCGATCAACGTCCTTTCGGCACAACGAGCGCTCTTCTAATCGACCTGCCTCGCCCGAAAGCACGTGCAAGATTCTGCAGCCTTGAGCAGCGTCCAGCGGCGGGTCGGCAGCCGCCATGGCCGCTGAGCCTGCGAGCGCTTGCGAGCTGAGCCGCGAAGGTTTAGGCTGTGGTTGATTCCAGCCGCCCGTATCGCTCAACGGGGAGCCAGCAACGATGCAGCGTCTCGGTACTTACGTCCACCAGGCAGTGGCCGCCGTCGCGGCGACGCTCCTGACGCTGGTGCCTGGCCCGCTGGCCGCCGACGAAGGGCCGGTCGACGGCAGCGCGGCCGGCGTCACGGTCGAGATCGTCGAGAATGTTCCAGATCAACCGTCGTGGGACTTTGAAATCCCTGAGGCCGTCGACCGGTACGAGCTGCCGGCGTTCGGCCTGGTCTCGCTGCCGAAAAAATATACCGACCGCGGGCTGCTCGCCGAGAGGAGCAACCCGTTCATCATCGCCGCGACGGCAAGTGTGGCGCTGCCGGCCGGCGAATATCGGCTGATTCTGCGGTCGAAGAACGCGGCCCACCTGCTGGTCGATGGAAAACCGGTCGCTGAAACGCAATTCCTCAGCCCGAACGCTTCCGGCCATGAGCATGTGCCCGAACCCGCCGCCGCTGCCGATCCCCGAACACCCGCCCTGCTGCCGGGACACCAGGAACAAGTGGCGGCACTGACGTTGGACGGCGAGCAGCACGAGTTTCGGCTCTTGGCCTTCGTCGGTGGCAAGCGACTGCGGCCCGAAATTGGCGAGGTTTGGGTGGCCGTGGCGCAGGGCGACCAGCCTCCGGAATTGCTCAGCCCCGCGACGACCACGATTCCGCTGAACGACGCCTCGTGGACTAGCTACGCCGCGGATTGTCAGCGGCAGCAAGGCCAGCGCGATCGCCAGGCCCGTCAGGCGGCCGGCGCGCATGAGGCGGATTACTGGGCCGCGCGGCACGAGATCGCCCGCCGCGAGTGGAGCGATCGGCCGGCTGTGCCAGTTCCCGAAGTCAAGCGGCTGGATGCAGTGTTCAACGACATCGACCGGTTCATCAATGCCCGCCTGGAGGCCACCGGCATCATCCCGGAAACGCTGTGCGACGATCTGGCGTTTCTGCGCCGCGTGACGCTGGACACCGCCGGCGTGGTTCCGTCGCGAGCGGAGATCGAAGCGTTTCTGGCCGATCAGTCGCCCAACCGGCGGTCGAGAGTCATCGATCGGCTGCTGGCCGATCGGCGCTGGGCCGACCACTGGGTCGGCTACTGGCAGGATGTGCTGGCGGAGAATCCGGGCATCTTGAAGCCGACGCTCAACAACACGGGGCCCTTCCGCTGGTGGATCCACGAATCGTTCTTGGACAACAAACCGTTCGACCGCTTTGCCACCGAGCTGGTGCGGATGGACGGCGGCACGTGGACCGGCGGGCCGGCCGGCTTCGCCATGGCCACGCAGAACGACGCCCCCATGGCGTCCAAGGCACACGTGATTGCCAAGGCCTTCCT
>JBBDNX010000773.1:0-9830 GCA_040877345.1 Pirellulales bacterium | reverse complement strand
AGCAACTAGGCTGGCCATTGCTGCCCGGTAACGCGCTCGTAGGCCTCGATGTAGCGGGCGCGCGTGCCGGCCACCACGTCGTCGGGGAGGGGGGGCGGGGGGCTGTTCTTGTCCCAGGCGGTCGTCAGGAGCCAGTCGCGGACAAACTGCTTGTCGAACGATGGCTGGCCGCGGCCGGGCTGGTACCCCTCGGCGGGCCAGAACCGCGAACTGTCGGGCGTCAACACCTCGTCGATCAGGATCAAGGGGCCGGTCGAACGAGCGCCGGCGCCGGTGGGCGCGGCGAGGCGGCCCCACTCGAACTTGGTATCGGCGATAATGATGCCGCGGCCAAGGGCGTGCTCGGCGCCGCGGGCGTAGATCGCCAGGCTGCGGCGACGCAATTCATCTGCTACCGCGGAACCGACCTGCTCGACCATCTCGTCGAACGAAATGTTCTCGTCGTGCCCGCTCTCGGCCTTGGTGGCAGGCGTGAAGATCGGCTCGTCAAGACGGTCGCTTTCCTTGAGGCCGGCGGGCAGCCGCAGGCCGCACACCGTGCCCCGCTGGCGATACTCGTTCCAACCCGATCCGGAAAGATAACCGCGCACGACGCACTCGACGGGGACGACCTGGGTTTTTTTGACGAGCATGCTGCGGCCGGCCAGGGGGCGGCGGTCGACCGCGGGCGGGAGGTCCATGGCGTCGATGTCGGTGGTCAGCAGGTGATTCGGCTCGCCCAGCAGATCGAACCAGAAGGCGGACAGCGCGGTCAGCACTCGACCCTTGTCGGGGATTCCGGAGGGGAGCACCCAATCGAATGCGCTCACCCGGTCGGTGGCGACCAGCAGCAGCCGGTCGCCCAGATCGTAGACGTCGCGGACCTTTCCACGGCGGGCTGGTGGGCGGTCCAGGACGCTTTCGAGCAGCACCGTTGTCATGGGTCGGAGTATAGCAGGCGGGCCCTTTTGGATGAAGGGAGGGGGGAACAATTCGGGCAGGACAGCCGCGCGTGCCGGCCGCGGGGCGCGGGAGCCGAACTTGAACGGCCGCTCAGGCTCGGCTAGACTCGCGCTAGGGGGCGAGGTTCGTGGGCCACGTGCTGTTTCTTGCACGCCGGCAGCGGCAGCAGGGTCTCTGCTGGGGCACGGTTGAGGGACAGAATGCCGACCGGCTTGTTGCGATTCTTGCTGCCCGCCTCTGCGGGCGTTACCGAAAGCCGGGCCCAGCGTGCCTACCTGACCGGGCCCGACCAGGTACCCTGGCCGTGCCGCATCCGGTTGGATAACGGCCAACTGGTCGTCGAACGCCAGGTGTCCGACTCGGGCAAGTTCCACATCCCCTGGCCGGTCGAAGGGCACGGCGAGGTGGTGCTCTCGACGGCCACGCTGATGGAGTGCGACCGCCCCTACCACCTGCCGGTCGAGCTGGCGCGGGGCAAGGTCAACCAGGTCCGCAACCAGGTTGCCGAGTGGCAGTCGATCGGGCTGCTGGTGCCGGACAAGGTCGATGCCGTGCTGAAGCGGGCGCTGGGACACCTGGCCCTGGCGGTCACTACCCAGCACGATCCGCAGGTGGCGGCCGAGCATGCCGAGCGGGCGATCGTGGCGGCCGTCGACGCGGCCGACCTGCTGGTGGCCTGCTACTGCGAACAGGCGCTGGCCTCGCGGCATCGCGGCACTGCCCGGCTGCGGACGCTGTTGGGGGCGCCGCTGGGGGCGGGTTTGCTCGATCCGCCGGCGGCAGCGGCTTTTCTCAAGGCCTTCAACTCCGCCATTGTTCCCATGGCCTGGCGTCAGGTGGAGGCCGCCGAGGGGCACCGTCAATGGGAAATCTCCGACCGGCAGATCGAATGGTGCGAGGCCCAGGGGCTGAAGGTGGTGAGCGGCCCGCTGGTGCAGTTGGATCGGCTGGCGCTGCCCGACTGGCTCTGCCTGTGGGAAGGCGATTTCCGCAGCATCCATTCGTTTGTGAGCGATTACGTCCAGGCCGCCGTCACTCGCTACCGGGGGCGGGTCCACGTGTGGCAATGCGCGGCGCGGATGAACGTGCCCGATGCGCTATCGCTGACTGAAGAGCAGCGGCTGCAGCTCACGGTGCGGGCCATCGAGGCGGCCCGCCAGGCCGACCCAACGACGCTGTTGTCGGTGTCGTTCGACCAGCCGTGGGCCGAGTACATGAGCAAGAGCGCGCCGGACCTTTCGCCGCTGCACTTTGCCGACGCGCTGGTGCGGGCCGGCCTGGACCTGGGGGCCGTGGGCTTGGAAATCAACATGGGGTATCAGCCCGGCGGGAGCTATCTGCGCGATCGGCTGGAGTGCAGCCGGCTGTTGGACCTCTGGAGCTACCTCGGATTGCCATTGCACCTGCTGCTCTCGGTTCCCGGTGGGCAGGCGGCGGCCGCCACCGGCGCCGCTTCGCCCTCGCGGCCGGCGCCGGCCGAGGCGGGCCTGTCGGGCGGTTGGACGGCCGACAGCCAGGCGGCCTGGATCAAGCACTACCTGCCGATGATGGTGGCGAAGCCGGCGGTGCAAGCGATCTTCTGGAACCAGTTCGAGGGCGAGGCGGGCGAGTTTCCGCACGCCGGCCTGTTCGATCGCGCGGCGGGACCGAAGCCGGCGCTGGCGGCTCTGGCGATGCTGCGCAAGAAGCACCTGGAATAGGAAGGCTGGAGACTGGAGGCCGGAAGCCGCAGGACGGCGACAAGAGCAACGACCGTTTCCCCCGACGTCTCTCGTCTTCCTCCCAGCCTCCAGCCTCCAGCCTCCGGCCTGATTCTAAACGCGGCCGAAGCAGATCAGGCACATATCGTCGCTCTGCGAGCGCCTGCCCACGAAGCGCCTCACGTCGGAAAGGATGCGGTCGCCGAGCTGCTTGACGCCCGATGCCTTGGCACGAAGTTGCTGTTCGAGCCGCTCCAGTCCGTACAGCTCGCTGTTGACGTTCATGGCTTCGCTGAAGCCGTCGGTGAACAAGGCGAGGCATTCGCCGGGCGCGAGCAGCAGCGACGCCTGCCGGTACTCCGAGTCGCCGGCGACGCCCAACGGCACGCCGGTCTCCTGCGTAGCGACTTCGACCACCTGGCCGTCGGCCCGCCGCCACAAGGGGGCCATGTGCCCGGCGTTGGCCACCTGGACCTCGTGCCCTACCAGGTCGATCACGGCCAATACCAGCGTGACAAAGCGGTCTTCCCAACCGCTGCCGCTGAAGCCGGCATTGAGCCGCGTCAGCGCGGCCGCCGGCGAGGGCTCGCTGACCAGCGTGTAGCGTGTCTCGGCCGAGAGCTTGGCCATCAGCAACGCGGCCGGAATCCCCTTTCCGGAAACGTCGGCCACCACCACGCCTAGCCGCTGGTTGGGTAGGGCCACGTAGTCGAAATAGTCGCCGCCGACCTGGTTGGCGGCCTCGTAGAAGTCGAAGAACTCGTAGCCGGGCACCTGGGGCGGTGCGCTGGGCAGGAATCCCTGCTGCACCTTGTGGGCCAGGTCGAGGTCGCGCTCCCAGCCGCGGCGGCGCAGCGCCGTCTCGTGCAGTTGGGCATTCTCCACGGCGAAGGCGGCCTGGCTGGCCACGCTGGCCAGCACGTCGAGGTCGTCCTGCTGGAAGGGCGTGCGCTGGTCGAGGGTGTCGATCTGGATCACGCCCAGCGCTCGGCCCTCGCTATCGACGAGCGGTGCGCACATCATGGAGCGGATGCGGAAGTCGGCGATGCTCTGGCTGGTGTCGAAGCGGGCGTCGGTGGCCGCATCGGCCGAGAGGATAGCCTCCTTGCTCTCCATGGCCTGGTTGACGATGGTGCGGCTGATGCGGATCGTCTCTTCGGAGTCTTGTCGCCGGTGCTTGACGGCCTTGGGCACCAGGGGTCCGCCGGGACCATCCTGCAGCACCACGAAGCCGCGGTCGGCCTGGTTGAAGATTTTGAAGAGGCTGTCGAGGATCTTGGGCAGGACCTGGTCGAGTGAGATGGTCGAGCCCAGGTTGCGGGAGATTTCCAACAGCGCCTTGAGCTTGATCTCGGGATTGACGGCGGCGGTTCGCAGGCCGGCCCGGCTGCTCTTGACGTCCACGGTCGACATGATGGTCGAGCCGCTGGAGTCGTCGATCAGCAAGGCCAGGGCCATGTCGCCCGCTTTCGAGCCTTCGGCCGTGTCGCCGGGGCCCGCGGCGCGGGTGTCTGCCTTGGTGGTCTTGGCATCGCCGGCATGGAAGGTGAACAAGAGGTCGCAGATCTTGACCCGGTCGTTGTCGTGCAGGCGCTGGCGGCCGCGGACCATCTGGCCGTTGACGAACGTGCCGTTGCGGCTGCGCAGGTCTTCGACGTAGAACTCGTTGCCTGAGCAGAGGATCTGGGCGTGCTGGCGGCTGACGGCCCCGACGTCGAGCACGATATCGCAGTCCGGGTGGCGGCCCAGGACGGACCGCTCGCCGGAGAGGACGAAGTGCTGACCCGGATTGAGTCCCTTGAGGACCTCGAGGACGGCCATGGTACGCCAGCCGGAGCGACGGTTTCGCCACAGCTCGGCGGCCCCGAAGCGCCTGCACATTGCGGCACGCGGGCCGAAGCCCGAGCAACCCGCCGATTCTATTTTGCGTCCGCCGCGGTCGTCAACGCTTCAGGCCTCTGGAATCTCGACCGATTCTTGCACGGGATTGCGATCGACCCGCCCGCTGGGGAACCTTTGCCGCGCGTCGAGTGTCTGCGTTGGGCGCCGTGTGGTCCTGGCGCGCCCTTGACGGCTCGTGAGGCATCCTGGTAGGCTAGGCGGATTGTCGTAAGCCATTCAGGCCAAAGGCATTCGGCGGTGGCTGGTGGCCGTCGTTCAGTGGCTGCGGCTCGTGTTTACTGGGGAATAGTGTAACGGTAGCACGACTGACTCTGGATCAGTTAGTCTAGGTTCAAATCCTAGTTCCCCAGCTTTTAGTGTTTCTTGACCACTGTTGCTATATCCGATAACACGAGGACATGTCAAGCGTGGCCATTGCAGACGACTTCCGCACCAACCTCCGCCGCGCCATGAAAAAGGCCAAGGTCAGCCAGCGTGCGTTGGCCTCCAAGGCCGGCATGGGCTACGCCTACATCAACCGCGTCCTGGCCGGCACTGTACAGCCCACCCTCCCCCAATGTGAACGCCTCGCCGTCGCCCTCGGCGCCAAAATCGACTACCTCCTCGGCGTCACCCCTTCCGGCAAATCTCGCCGTTGACGCCCGTTGTCTGATCGGATAACACCTCGGCGCTCCTCCTCGCCATCGCGCCGGTCGGCCTTCCCCTCTCGACAACTGTTGCCTGATTTGATAGCATCGGCTTCAACCGCCTGGTCATCTTCGAATGCGGCAGCCGCAACTATCACGGGCCCGCGCCGGTGACCGGCAAGCGCGAGCGGCGGTCGATCGCGGCTTTCTTCTGGTGGCCCGCGCGGACAAGGGCCGAGTTTCTTTGATTATCTTCCCAGCACGGCGCTTATCCCGTTTTGAATGATCGCACGCTGCCGGGCATCTTTCTCTCGTCGTGCCATCGCCCGCTTCTTTGCGGATCTCCATCGCACGCTGGGCGCGGATCGGCCGCTGAAAATCAGCCCGTTCATCCTCGAACCACTGCCGCACGTTTGCCGGTGGCCAGCCAACAGCAATACACGCCGCTGAGAGGGATGGGCAAGATGGGACGATTGGCTAGCATTTCATCTGCCAGAGGAGCGCTTGACGTAAGTGGCACGCACTACACATGTTGCGAGGACAACGTGAGCCATGAAAATAGACGGCGTTCTTGTGGCGTATGGAAAAACGACGCTACAATGCCGCTGATGCAAAGTGGTCATCTGATTGCAGGGCGTCGGAATGCGGCGATTATGATGTGTGGCCGAAAGAGTGGCTCAAAGATTGGATTGCGGGATTGCGGGGCGCGGCCCTAGAATGCTCCGCGCAAACGCTTAAGCCCCGGTTGGAGCCGGGGCTCAGGCGCACAAGGAAGCAAATCGTAGACTGCAGGCCGTTTCGTTTAGGCAGATACGCCAGCAGGCTACTTTAGGAACCAAGGAACGTTCTTGGAAGGAACGTCGCATGGACGTGCGCAAACATACAAACAGGCCAAGCGGGCGTCAAGCCGTCGTCGGAGGGCATGTCGCCCGCGTGCCTGCTAGCATCGATCAAACAACAGAGCCCGACAGGAGTTGTAGCTCCTGCCGGGCTCGTTTCGTTGAGCGGGTAGCCAAGTTTGGCCGAAGGCAGCGCCATTGCAAAGCGCCATTCGCGGGTTCAAATCCCGCCCCGCTCTCCTCTTGTGCGGCGGTTGGTCAGTGTTGCTTCGGAGCCCCAGAAGCTGAAACGGATTAGCTCCCTTTTCGTAAAGGGGAGGCTGTGGGTTCGAATCCCACCTGGGGTACTCTAGCTCCGCTGGCCAACTGTCCGCACGCCTTTCATACTATCGAGCGCACGAAGGCAATGCCATCAACTGGCGAGGGCGGCATGGTAGCGGCGAAGCCGAATTTGCTGCAACGGTAATAGCCGCTGGGCCTTACCGGTCGACGAATTATTTCGCATTCCGGGGGGCTCGGCTGGGGATTATCTGTCGGCTACCCCCGGCAGCCGGTCAGCCTTGTCGTCCGGATCGTCGAAGTGGCGGCCCATGCTGATCAGGTTCGCTTCCAGAGAGGCGCCCAGAGCTCGGCTGATGCACCTCGAGGCTCGCAACGGCGACACTCGCACAAGGCCTAACACTTGCTCGATCGGCAGAGGGCAAGGAACAGGTCTCCGCCAATCCGCAGACAAAAACACTGCTGAGCAAGCCAGCAGTGGCACCCGGGCGCGGTAGGCTGGACGCCTGCAAGCAGTGGCACAGGGGTTCCGCACCGGCACTGCTTCTCGTCCGCCTTTGGCGGACCTGCGGCGGCCACTCCAAGCAGTGGCACGCTGGTTTGCTCGCTGGCCATTTGCCTACCGCTGGGCAAGCCAGCAGTCGCACCCGGCGATGGCGAGCGCTAAGGTATTTCCGGGTTTGTCACGGAGATTCCTTCCAGCCGTGCCACTTCGGCCAAGTGCTGGTCTGCCACGACGAAGTGTGTAACCGTTCCATTGGCCCAAAGGTCCGCGGCCACGGCGAGTTGCAGGGCGTCCAGCGTTCTCAATCTTCGCAAGGGGCCATGCGTGGCGATCAGTTTTTCCGCGGAGCGTTGATGCCGCCTGAGCATTCCCTTCACAAGGACTCGCCGCGCCCGCACGTCGCCACCGAATTTGCGACGCACCAATTGAAACTCGGCAGGTGTGAGCAACCCCGCTCGCACTTTCTGGGCAAAGACTGATTGAAACTCCACTACAGTCAACGAAGAGATGAAGAATTGATCGGCGGCTTGTGCAAGAATGGCCGCCACTTTGGCAGTCCCCGCCTCCTGACGGTATGCCTTGGCGAAGGCACTGGAGTCGAAGAAGTAGCCGGCCATCAGAACCGCTCGTCGCGCTCGCGGTTGAAGTCCTCCGTGAGCGAGTCGGGAAGCTTGGCGAGCACCGCCTGCACCGTCTCCCACGTCACGTTGGGGTCCCCGTCCTCCGCAACGAGCGGAAGGTACTCGTCATCGTGGTCAAGCTCTTGACCCTTTTCGGCGCGCCTGTCGATAGACAGCGAAACGATCTCCTGGTCTTTGAGGTCCAAAGGCTTCAGGGGCTTGAGCACCCCATTCTCGTAGATCGCGTTCACGTGCTGAGTCATATCCCAATTCTACCGCGAATTTGGCAACCCAGTCTAGCAGGTTCGCGTCTCTGGCCAACGCCTGAAATGAACCGCCCTCGTCTGCCGTGCCCGACTACTGCTCCGCGTCATCCGGCACTGGGTGTATCGCCCGAGCATCCGGCTATGAACAGCAACAGCAGGGCACCGCTAAGACGTCGTTTCATCTCTACAGCGTGGCTGGCACCAGCGTCAGCGGCTTCCCTTGGTCCGTTCGATAGACCGAGAAATGCCGCCGGTCGGTGGTGAACACCGTTTCGATGCCGCTTTTCTCGGCCAGGTGCATCAGCGTCGCATCGGCCAAGTCGAAGCCTTGGTCACCGTAGTCCTTCAGGATGCGCTGGATGCCATCCACGTCTTCCGGGACGAGTTCGAGGAGGCAAAGCTTCGATGAGCGCACGCGTCCGAGAAGCTTTTCCACGGCTTCCGGGCGCCCCTTCAGCAGATACACCGCTTCAGTGATTACCGGCCACGCGGTGTAAAAAGGGCCGCGAAGCGCCTGCGATGCAGCGACGCACGCTTTATGGTGCTGGTCGGTTTTGCTCAGGATGGCAACCAGCGGCCCCGTGTCAACAAGCACGCCTTTAGTTGCCACTCTTTCCAAACCCTTCCATGTGTTTGGGGTTCGTGCTCAGGTCCCTCGGCGCGTCCTGCACGCAGCCGACAAGACCGACTTCATCGAAAAGCTCAAACAACGTTGGCCCCTCGTCCGCAATGCCGTGACGGTTCTCCTCCAGCTTGTCGATGGACAGCGAAACAAGCTCCTGGTCCCTGAGGTCCAAAGGTTCCAGGGGCTTGAGCACCCCATTCTCGTAAATGGCGTTCACGTGCTGAGTCATACTCGAATTCTACCCCGAATTTGGCAACCCAGTCTAGCAGCTTCGATCGTTCGGCAAATCGGCTCGGCCAGCTACCTCAGCGGCAAACGACTTCAGGCCCAGCGAATACGCGATTCCAGGCTGGCGAGCAACTTGGCCTGAATGGCCTCCTGCGTTTCGCCGTGCCGGAGCTGCACGAGCCAGTGCGCTAAACCGGCCGCGTCGATGGGGCGCCCCAGGTAGCTGGTGTACCAGGCCTGAACGTGGCCGCCCCGGTGTTCGTCGCTGGTCACAAAGCCCATCACCACTTGGGCTCGACTGGTGGCCGCCAGCCTGCCGGTCCAGAAATCGATTTCGGCCGGCAAAGCGGATCGGTTCAACAAGTTCTGATAGAGGGCGGCCACCCAGTCGGCGTCGGTGCCGCCGGCCGACTGGTAGAACTCGTCCGAAGCGATGATCCGTGCCTGCACGCTCTCGAGGGAGGCGCTGTCCCAGACACGCAGCCAGTGGGCCAGACCGTCGGCATCGGCGGAGCGGCCCAGGTACTGCTGGTACAAATCGTCGATGACGGCCGAGCGGCGCTCGGTGCTGTAGAGGAAGGCGCCGGCCACCTGTTGGAACGTGGCGCCGGCCTGAATCGCGTCGAGCCAGCCGAGGATCTCGTTGAGCGAGCCGGAGCGGCCCAGAACAGTCTGGTAGAGCGAATCGACCCAGCGAGCCAGCGTGGGAGGGGTCGAGGCGAGCAACTGCTCCTTGCTGATCAGCGTGGGCTCGAGGCCTCGTTCGCCGAAGCAGTAGTCGACTCCGGCGGCGGCGGGGGCCAGCACGATGCCGGCGAACTGGTCGTTGGTCATCGCGCCGCCCAGACTGCCGAGCGTGTCGATGCCGTCGAGGAAAACCGCCGGGTGCACTTCGTTGATCCGGTACGTGCCGGGACGGAGGTTTCCGAAGCTGTAGTGGCCGCTGGAGTCGGTCATGGTAGAGAGGTTCACCGCATCGCCCAGGTCGTCGGTGCCGGTGAGGAGAATGGTGACGCCGAAGATGCCGCTTTCGCCGGCGTTTTGCAGGCCGTTGTTATTGATATCGAGATAGACGCAGCCCGCCAGGCTGGCCGGCGGCAGCTCGCCGAAGTTGTTGTTCACGCCGTCGAAGCCGGCCGGCAGCAGGACGGCGGCGAACACGTCGTCGGCGGTCGTGCCGCCGGGGGTGCCGATCGTGTCGATGCCGTCGAGGAACCCGGCCGGCTGGGTCTCGGCGAGCTGGTACGTGCCGGGGCGGAGGTTGGTGAAGCCGTAGGCGCCCGTGGCGTCGGTGATGG
>JBBDNX010000772.1:0-9834 GCA_040877345.1 Pirellulales bacterium | reverse complement strand
TCACCTACGCCAACGGCTCGACGCTGGAAGACCCGGCCATCAGCTACGGCATCGTCTTCTCGAACTTCATGTCCAAGGGCGTGTTCACCTTCCAGGGCGGCACCGACCGGCTGATCGGCCTGATGCGCGACGAAATGCTGGCCAACGGCGTCGACCTGCGGATCCGCTCGGACGTCCAGCGGATTCACGTCGAGCAGGGCCGCGTGCGGGCCGTGACCGTCAACGGCCGCACCATCCGGACGCAGGCCGTGGTGTCCAACGCCAACCTGAAGGCCACCATCTTCAACCTGGTGGGCGCGGAGCATTTCGACCGCGGCTTCGTGGACCAGGCCCGCGCGGTGCGGCTGAACAACTCGAGCTGCCAGGTCTACATGGCGCTCAAGCCGGGCGAGGCGATCGACGAGAGCTGCGGCGACCTGTTGTTCAGCTCGACCGCCCCGCTGTTCCGCACCGAGCTCTTGCTCAGCCGCGACATCACCAGCCGCACCTACTCGTTCTACTACCCGCGCACGCGCCCGGGCAGCGACCGCTCGCTGATCGTCTCCAGCACGAATGCCAACTACAGCGACTGGGCCGAGCTGTCTGAGGCCGATTACCAGGCCAGCAAGCAGGACCTGATCGAAACCACGCTCGACGCGATTTCCAAGTACGTGCCCAGCATCCGGGACCGGCTGGACCACGTCGAGGCCTCCACGCCGCGGACCTTCGAGCACTACACGCGGCACGTCGCCGGCGCCAGCTTCGGCACCAAGTTCGAAGGCCTGGCCGTCAGCCGCGCCCTGGGCGACCAGGTGGGCGGCCTGTATCACGCCGGCAGCGTGGGCATCATCATGTCGGGCTGGCTGGGCGCCATGAATTACGGCGTGATCGTGGCCAACGACGTGGATGGTTACCTGCTGAAGCGCGCCGGGGGCGCGGCAACGGTCCGGGCGGCTTCGGTATGAGCCTGGCCGCCATCCATGCCGCGATCCCGCATCGCGACCCGTTCCTGCTGGTCGACGAAGTCGTGGAGTCGACCCCGGAGCGGATCGTCTGCCGCAAGAAGTTCCGGGGAGACGAGTTTTTCTTCCAGGGGCATTATCCGGGGCATCCGGTTACGCCCGGCGTGCTGTTGTGCGAAGCCGGCATGCAGGCCGGCGCGGTCCTGCTGTCGGTCCACCTGGGCTCGAAGAAGGGGCTGCCGGTGGCCACGCGGATCAACGACGTGCGGTTCAAGCGGATGGTGCGGCCCGGCGAAACGATCCTGATCGAGGTCGAGCTGGTCGAGCGGCTGGCCGACGCTTTCTTTCTCAAGGCCCGCATTACCTGCCAGGATAAGCTGGCCGCCCGTTTCGAGTTTGCCTGCACGCTGGCCGACCCGGATGCCGCCGGCGGCCCGGAACATTGATCCCCACGAGCCGATGGACTTTTTACAACTTTCCGGCAAGACGGTTCTGGTTTGCGGCCTGGCCAACAAGAAGAGCGTGGCCTGGCACGTAGGCAGCCTGCTGGCCGAGGCGGGCGCCGAGGTGTTGTACAGCGTCCGCTCCGAGGCGCGCCGCGCGGGCCTGGCCCGGCTGGCCGATCCTGCCCATGTTTTTGTCTGCGACGTCGAGCACGAAGACCAGATTGCCCGCCTGGGTGAGGCGGTGGCGGCGCGCGGCAAGCCGCTGGCTGGCCTGGTCCACTCGATCGCCTTTGCCGACTACGATCCGGCGGCGGCCGCCTTTCACGAGACCTCGAAGCAGGCCTTCTTGCGCTCGGTCGACGTCTCCTGCTATTCGTTGATCGCGCTGTCACGCGCCTTGAAGGACTCGTTCGACCCAGACGCCTCCGTGGTGGCCATTTCGATTTCAACCACCCGCATGGCCAGCGAAAACTACGGGTTCATGGCTCCGATCAAGGCGGCCTTGGACTCGTCGTTGGCGTTTCTGGCCAAGTCGTTCAGCCGTTTCTCCCGCGTGCGGTTCAACGCCGTCTGTCCCGGCCTGCTCAAGACCTCCGCCTCGGCCGGCATCCCCGGCTACGTCGACGCCTACTTATACGCCGAGCAGGCCACCTTGCGCAAAGCGGCGGTGCAGACCTCCGAGGTGGCGGCCGCCGTGGCCTTTCTCTTGAGTCCGCGATCCAGCGGCATCAACGCTCAGCGTATCATCGTGGACGCCGGCATGGAGGTGAACTACTTCGACACCGACCTCATCCGCCGCGGCTCGTAGTGACCTCATTCATGTTTGTAGTGACCCCATTTATGGGGTCCACGAGAAGATGAAGGATGACGCAGCAACGGCTCGGGTGGCTGGCGGCAAAGCGGTAGCGTGGAGCGCTACCGATTGTCTGGCCGATCAAAGGAAGTCTATTGACGTTCCCTTCAGGGGGCGCTAGCCTGGATTGCTGGGTCTTTTGTCGGCACTCGTTTTCGGATCGGAGATAGCGATGGAGATGCACGAATACCTTAGCAACCGCCAGCACTTTCCGGCTGGCGAGCTGGAGAAGTATGCCGGCCAATATGTGGCGTGGAGTCCAGATGGAAAAAGGATTGTAGCGAGCTCGGATAACCTGGAAGCGTTGGACCGCGAGGTTCGCGCTGCCGGAGAAGATCCGGCTCAGTGCGTCATTGAGGGCGTCCCGGCCTACGATTCGGTCATCGGTGCGAGCGACCTGCAGCAGAAGCGGACATGAAGTTCGCCTACGTCCCACTGGCGACGCGCCGGCCCGTCTATTCACTCGCCGGCGCGCAGTTGCGGTACCGCCCCCTGATCCCACTGCAAGTGAACGGCGTCCACGGATCGCGCCTCTTCGACTGCAGTCTCGATTCAGGCGCCGACGACACATTGTTTCCCGAGCAACTGGCCAAGATCCTTGGTATCTCGCTGACCGGTCCGCCCGATGAAGGCGAGGCGTTGCCGGTAGCCGGACGGCCCATTACTTATGCCTACGGTCGCATCAGTCTTCGACTATCCGACGGCTTTGAAGCCTGTGAGTGGGAAACCATCGTTGGGTTCATCGCCGCGCCGCTCGTGTGGCCCATCTTGGGGCACGCTGGGTTTCTTCAGTTCTTTGATGTTCAACTGCTCGGCGATCGCCATGAGGCCGTCCTGATTCCCAACGCTTCGTTCCCCGGCGTCACGCATCCTCGGCCGCTTTCGCCGTAATGGAGTGTCATGCCTTTTTCGTCTGCGCGGGACAGCATTCGCGCCCTTTTCGCTTCTGGCCAGGCGCCCTCTGTCCTGCCGGACATCTCATATAGTAGCAGGCATACTCCGTATGCCGTCCGCCGCGGCACAGGCAACTTTGTGCCGGCTGCCTTGGCTTCTTCGGCGATTGTTCGTGGTAGCGCCTATGGCGGACCAGCTAAAAACGGCACTGCTTCTCGGTCCCCACACGTCGGGACCTCCAAGCAGTGGCACACGACACGGAGTGTACCTGCTACGTCGGCGCCTGCCACTCCACGCCCAGCATCACGACGTTGATCCCCGAGCCGATGCCCAACAGCGCGACCCGGTCGTGCGGGGCAAGACGGCCCTGCTCGATGCCGATGGCGGCCGTGATGGGCAAGGCGGCTGAGCCGGTGTTGCCCAAATACTCCACCGTCGAAAAGTCGATCGCGGGCGACAGCTTCAGCGCCTCGAACAATAGCCGCCGATGGGCCACGCCCACCTGGTGACAAAACGTCTTGTCGATCTCGTCGGCTCGCCAGTCGAGCTCGGACAGAAAGTCTCCAAATGCCGCGGCTGCCGTTTGCACCCCTTCCCGCAGCAGGCCCTCTGAATCGGTGTCCATCAAGGGCCGCATGTCGCCGGCCACCGATTCGTCGCGGCCGCTCCGGCACAGGCCGTGGTGGTCGGTGTTGGCCCGGGTGATGCCGCCCAGCAGCCGGTTGCCGCTGCGGCTCAGCTCGCGGTCGGCCAGCACTACGGCGACGCTGGCCGAACCGATCGTCAGCGAGGCTACGGCCGGCTTGACGCTCTCGCGCGTGAGCGAATGGTCCCGGTTCAAAGCATCGATGGTCGTCTCGACCAGCGGCCTCCCGCTCTCGGTCCCCACCACCACGCCAGCGCGGACCTGCCGCAGCTCGATCATGTTGGCCAACTGCACCATGCCGTTCAGGATCCCCAAGCAGGCGTTGGAGACGTCGTAAATCTGGCACTGTGGAGCCAAACCGAGCCCGTGGTGGACCCGGCAGGCGGTGGCCGGTTCCAAATGGTCGCGGCACACCGAACCGTGCACCAGCGCGCCCAGATGGCGCTTGTCGATGCCCGCCGCCCAGATTGCTCTTTCGGCGCTGGCGATGCTCGGCTGGCTGGGCAGCGTGCCGGCCGGCCAGAAGCGCCGCTCGCGGATGCCGGTCATCAACTCCAGCCGGCCCTCCGGCAGCCCCAGCCGCGTATACAAGGGCGCAAGCTGCCGCTCGATCTCGGCCGACGTGACGATTTCGTCCGGCAGCGTGTAGCCGAATCCTTCCAGGCAGACGTTGCGGTAGCGCATTGCGGTGCAGGTTTTCAGCGGCCAGGCCATAGGCGGATCTTCGATGTCCAGTGGCCAGCCCTTGAGTTTACTCCTTTCGCACCTTGCGGGCAGGGGTGCGGGCCGGCGGCCATGCCGATGCTAGCTAAGCCGTGCTTGCACTGGATCTTGTGGCTGGGCTCCTGCTAGCACGCAAAATGCTCGAATTGCTTGCCTTTCGTTCGGCGGACCCTATAACTCGCCCTGTGGCTTGTTTTCCTTCTCTGGGTGACACCGGGAAGTTCACTTGAGGGGGTGCGAGGCTCGACGAAACTTAGTTCGCTCAATCTGCCGTTCCCAGGATGGGAAGCTCGGAGGCTAGGTGCCTCCGTTGCGTCAGGGATGACCTTTTCAGGATTGGCCTTCGCCTGTCGCACTCGACCCGCCGGACGAGCCGTTCTACCTCGATGGGGTCGACTCAAAACCGCCCCCGGCTCGTTCCGCTCCTGCCTTCCACTCCTGGCGCGGCCGCTTGGCCCCTCGCGACACCTGCCGAGTCGTTTCATGGTGGAACGGCCGCAAGGGACAATGGACCTGTCCAAAAAGGAGTGCAAGCCATGCAATCGAAGCCCATGATCGGTTTGAACGCTGACTACCGTGCCGCCAAGAAGGATGCACCGGCCTTCAGCTATGTTGCCGCCGGTTATTTCGACTCGATCACCAAGGCCGGAGGCGTCCCTCTGGTCATCCCGCCCCTGGCGGATGAGAAAGACCTGGGCCGCGTGCTCGACCTCGTCGACGGCCTGGTGCTGGTCGGCGGCGCCGACCTGGATCCTCGCCGCGACGGCTTCATGCTTCACCCGTCGATACGGCCGCTCGACAATCGCCGCGAGACGTTCGACCGCCGGCTGGTGCGGATGGCCTCGGACCGCCGGCTGCCGGTCTTCGGCATCGGCGTGGGCATGCAACTCTTGAATATCTCGGAGGGGGGCAACCTGTATCTGCACATCCCGGAAGACATGCCCAAGGCCCTTCCGCACAAGGACCCGCTCGACCCGGCCCATCGCCACGCCTTGGAAGTGGTGCCTGGCTCGCTGATGGAGCGCGTTTACGGCGAGGGTGAAATCCGCGTCAACAGCGTGCATCACATGGCGATCGACGAGGTGGCCCCGGGCTTTTCCGTGACCGCCCGCTGCCCGGACGGCGTGGTGGAAGCGATCGAGAGCATCCGCCCCGACTGGTTCGCGCTGGGCACGCAGTTCCATCCGGAGAGCGATTCGGCCAGCGCACTGGACCTGCGAATCTTCGAGGAGTTCATCGACGGCATCAAGAGCCAGGTGGCCGGCATGCGGTTGGTCGCCTAGGGGCGCGGGCCGTTCAGGGCGGTGTCACTGGTTGCGTGCCGACCTGTGCCGCGCGGGGCATCAAAACGCCCTGCCCGACGCACACGGGCAGTGGCGGCGCGCAATCGGTGGCACCCAGAATCGAATCAGGCGCGGATGAGTATCTCGCCGCGGCCCAGCGCCACAAAATCGCCGCTGTAAAGCAGGTATTCGGCCGAGAGGAACGAGTCGGGGATCGGATAGCCATGCTTGCGCAGGGCAAGCAGATAGAGCCGCAAAAACTGGGGCCTGGCCCGGCCCGCCAGGCGGAAGGTGGGCAAAAGGGGGGGCGGATTGTCGCCCAACAGGGCCAAGGTGCCGCGGCGCATGCCGGCCGCCGGGCGGATGCCGCAGGCGCCCAGCACGAACATGCTGCCGGCGATCATGTTCAAGCAGGCAAAGTCGCCGGCCGAGCCACCCACGACGATCAGGCCGCGGCGCATGGTGTGGCCCACCTCGTTGCCCACGTCGCCGCCGATCAGGATCGTGCCCTTGGTCATGCCGCGGGCGCTGCCCCGATAGGCGGCCCCGACCAGGTGGCCGGCGCTGCCGCGGACGTGGATGAAGCCGCCGTGCATTTCGCCGCCGACCCAATCGCCGGCATTGCCGTCGACGTGGATCTCGCCGCCCGTCATCTCCGAGCCGACGTGGCGGCCCGCGTTGCCGGCCACGCGCATCGAACCCTCGGCCATCTTGGCCCCGATCCAGTGGACCCCGGCCAGGTCCCCCTCGAACTCGATGCAACGGTCGGACGCGTCGCCGGAGACCTGAAAGAACTCGGCCAGCGGCAACTGGCGGTTGCCGTGGAATACATTGATGCGTTCGATCTCGGCCAGCGGCTTGCCGCGCACGGCCGCCGGCACCAGGCCTTCCACCTCCACCGGCACGCTTGTCGTGGCCTGGTATCGCAATACGAGCGGCATGCAGCCTCGGACGTCTCTCGGACAAAGTGAAAAGGGCGAGTATAACCAAGGGGCGGGGGCGCTGACAGGAGGCGGACAATGCGGTGCGGCGGGATTGTGCTCACGGGGGGCAAGAGCAGCCGGATGGGAACATCCAAGGCCATGCTTCCCTTCGGCCCGGAGCTGATGCTTCAGCGCATCGTGCGGCTGCTGGGCCAGGTCGTCGAGCCAATCGCCGTCGTGGCGGCGGCCGACCAGCCCTTGCCTCCGCTCCCATCGGGAGTGATCGTCGCCCACGACCGCCGCCCCGAGCGCGGCCCGCTCGAAGGCCTGGCCGCCGGCCTTTCCGCGCTCGAAGGGCGGGTCGAGGCGGCCTACGCCACAAGCTGCGACGTTCCCTTGTTGGCGCCCGGCTTTGTTGGGCGGCTGATCGAGCTGGCCGGCGATTTCGACGTGGTGGTGCCCCGCACCGGCGGTTACCACCATCCCTTGGCGGCCCTCTACCGGCTGAGCGTGCGGCCGCACATCGAGGCCCTGCTGGCCGAGGACCGCCTGCGGCCCGTATTCCTGTTCGAAAGGGTCCGCACGCGCGAGGTTTCGGCCGATCAGCTGACCGACGTGGACCCGGCTCTCGACACGCTCAAGAACTTGAATTATCCCGAGGATTACCGGGCCGCCCTGGCCCGGGCCGGCTTTGCTGAGAATTGAACAGAATGGCCATGCCAAAACGCGGGCGCTTGTTGAGATTCTTCTTTGCCGTGCTCGGCGCGTTGGTCGTCGCCATTGCCGGCTTTGTGCTGTGGTTGTGGTGGCCCGATGCGAACAAGCTCTCTGTCTACGCCGCACAGGGTGACCTGACCGGCATACGCTGGTCCATCCGGCTGGGGGTCGATCCGAACGAGCCGTCGCGCTGGGGCTGGTATCACGAGAACCTGGGTCAAACGGCACTGACGACGGCGGCCGCGACGGGACAGGTCGCCGCCGTTCGACTGCTGATCGCGGAGGGAGCGGATCCGGATTTGCTCGACGCCGACGGCCGGAGCCAAACGCCCTTGTCCACGGCGGCGATGCACGGACAACTCGAGGTGTGCCGCGAACTTCTCAAAGCGGGAGCCGATCCGAACATACCGACCACTCCGCACGAGCGTCGAGCCCCCGGCGGCTGGACCGCACTGGATTGGGCGTTACAGGCAGAGCATAAAGAGGTCGCCGACCTGCTCCGCAAGCATGGTGCGGTCGAGGGGCGGCGCAGGCTGCGGAAGGACATAGATGACTAAAGACGCGCGGAGAATGCCGCAGTTCTCGTTGCGCGCTCTGCTGCTCCTGGTATCCGCGTCGGCAGTCTTGCTGGCCTCATGGCGCGCCTTTGGCCTAACCGCTGCGATCAGCATTCTGATGGCAGTGCTTCTCGCGATTCCGATTGCGGCGACGAAGCCCTCGTGGAAGCGAGCGTATCTGCTTTCCTGCCTGACAATGTACGGGCCATTCATCGCCATGGCGACTTACACGCTCTTGCACGTTTCCTGCTCCCACTGCAAGGCGGCGGCGTGGATGGTGTTGCCCTGCGGCCCTGGACTGGTTCCAGTGGAGCTGGCGCGCGGCTGGCTCGACTTACCGCGGCCTTCGGACACGGTCTGGTTCGCGGCCGCCCTTTTTGTGTCCGGTGCGATGGTTATCGTATTGGCCTGGCTGATTCGAAGAAGGCGTTGGTGGTGGCGAGCCCTTAGCGCGGCCGCCGCGATGACCTACGGCACGTTCGCCGCCATTGGCATTCTGGCCGCCATCCGCGCCTGAGCAGGGCGCGAATACCGCGGGTCGGCGCCGCCACACGCATCGCAGTGGACGAAGACTGGGGCACGCTAACGCGTTGCCACCAGCCACCCGGTTGAAACGAGCGGCAGGACCCGATAAATCGGGATCTGCGGCTCCGTATTCCTGTTCGAGAGGTGCGCGCGAGGTTTCGGCGGAGGAGCTGACCGACGTCGACCCGGCTCTTACACGCTCAAGAACTTGAAATATCCCGAGGATTACCGGGCCGCCCTGGCGCAGGCCGGGTTTGCCGAGGAGGAGGAACGACGCAGCAGGAAGGAGGAGTAGGAAGCGGCAGGGGGAAACAGATTGAAACAAGAGCAACCGATGGATATGATCGGCTTGGGCTTGTTCTCTGCGTCGGTTAGACCGCAGATCTTCGTCCGATTGTCAGGCTTGGTTTCGCAAAGGCTTCCCCCGGCAAGGCTTGCGAGCGGCTAACCTCATGGATCCACCACCGCCGCCGATCCAAGTAGTGCCGGTCCCGCCGATGCACCTGACGTGTCCTTTCTGCCAAGTACGCTTGGCCGTGCCGCCAACGCAGGCGGGCTCAACTACCGCCTGCCCAACATGCGGTGGGAAGTTTCAAGTTCCATTACCGGTGGCCCATTCAGGCGTTGGAGGCTCCCGTACATATGCGGGCTCTCAAAACCCTCACTTTCAAGCTTTCGTCAGCAAGAAAGTTGCTGCTGGAGTTTGTGGCATCTTGCTGGGTGGCCTGGGAGTGCATAAGTTCGTTTTAGGGCTCAACAGCGCCGGCGTCATCATGCTTGTCGTTTGGCTGGCTGGCTTCATGACCGGCATGTGCCTTATCCTCCCTTTGTTCGCGTCGATCGCGATGAACGTGATCGGTCTTGTTGAGGGCATTATCTACCTGGCCAAATCCGACGAAGATTTCTATCGAACCTACGCGCTCGAAAAGAAAGAGTGGTTCTGACGGGGTCGTCCACTGGAGTGACCTAAAGGACGCAACGAATACTGCGGAGCCAAGAGCAGGGGCGGCGGTGCGCCGCCGCCCCATCGCCCCGCTTGCTCTTGGCATCATGCGATAAACCCACCCCGCACTCCCGAGAGTGCTTCAACCCTCGCTAACCCCGACTGCCTGACATTCCATTTCACGCTGAACCAAGACAGACACCTCGGCGAGCCGGAGCCACCTGGGCGCTTTTGTCAGACGAGCTGTAGGGACCCGATGAATCGGGATCACTACGAACCGCACGCTACCTCGCGCGACGCGTGCATGTAGTCGTCTGTCACGGGGTAGTTGCGGAAGCGGATCGAGTAGTACTTCTCGAACCAGTCGGCGATATCGGGCTCGA
>JBBDNX010000771.1:0-9877 GCA_040877345.1 Pirellulales bacterium | reverse complement strand
CGGCATTTTCCTGTACGACGAGATGGCATAGCTGTCCACACGCTCGGCCGCCGGGCGCCGCACGGGCGCGGTGAAAACCAGCTCGAAGCCGCGGGACCGGGCCCGCACTTCGGCGATCCCGGCCGGCAGCGGGCCGTGCGGCTTCAAGCGCACGATCGAACCGGTGTTTTGCCCGGCGCCCCAGCCGCTGTCGCGGAGGTTGCCCACGTACAGATCACCGCCGGGCGCCACCTGGCAGACGACCGGCCCTTCGAACGTTTCCAGCTCGCCCGGTTCGAGGCTGAACGGATACACGGCGCCTTGATACACGCCGTCCACAAGTTCCAGGCTCATCCGCACCAGCCGCCGCGTGTCGTACTCGCAGCCGATCAGATGACCCTCGAACGGCCCGAACCGCGGAGAGTCCTGATCGGCCAGCGCCGGCGGCGTGTAGAGGAAGCAGATTCCGTTGACGCTCCGCGTCCAAGGGTGCGGTATGTCGATCGCCGGGTCGCGAAACGGCGGATTGAAACCCGCCCGCGACTCGAGCTTGTTGATAAAGCCATAGCGGGCGCCCTTCACCAGGTGATTCAGCTCGTTGAAGGGGTTGTAGTTGCCCTGGTTGTCCGTGGCGAACAAGTCGCCGCGGCGGTTCAGTGCCAGGCCCATCGGGAACCGCAATCCCGCGCACAGCACCTCCAGGCCGTATGAACGCGGGTCGTCCGGCGTCGGCTGCCGCGGCGCGAGCTTGATGGCCGTGCCGCGCAGATAGGCCGCCTCCGCACTGCGCTCATCCTGCTGGCAGGGCAGGGCGATGTAGTAATTGCCCGCCAGGTCGCGCTCCAGGCCGACGGCCCAGTCGTGGTAGTCGGCCGTGTGGCCCCAGCCGCCGGCGGCCACTTCCATTCGGTCCGCCCGCCCGCCGGCAGCACGGTCGCGCAAGCGCACGAGGCCATGCTTGGTGATCACATCCACCGCATCGCCGTGAGCCGCCACCCCGTAGGGCGCGGCCAGGCCATCGGCAAACAGCGTCTGCCGATCCTCGAGGCCGTCGCCGTCGGTGTCGCGCGCCAGCCAAACGCTCCCCTTCAACGACGAAAACACGAGCGTGCCATCGTCGCGCCATGTCAGCCCGGTCGGCATTTCGTCGGCCGGCAGCGGCAGGCGGATGGCCTCGTAACCGGGCACGACTTCGAGCCTGGCCGGCTGCGGCGGCTCGAAATCGGGTGGCTCGAATGGAAACCGGTCGAGCGGCAGCGTGGTCAAGTATTCCAGCTCGCAGCTCACGGTCTGCCGGCCGTCTGCGGCGGCCAGGGCGACGCACGGCCTGTGACCGGCGACGGCGATCTCGCCGGGCTCGATCAGCCCGATTCGGGCCTGCCCCGGCCGGCCCGGCAAGCGGATCGAAGAGCCATCGGCCGCAACCTCAAAGTCATTCGCTTCAGCCAACTGCAACCGCGCGCGAGTCCCCGGCGGCAATCCCGCGATTTCGATCCGCCTCCGCAAGCCCCCGGCCACGGCCGGCTCGCCGGGCCGATGGCTGGCGGTGATGGTTTGCGTGACCGACACGGTTATCGAGTCCTCGCCGCCGGGCGTAGCGAAGTGCAACCGATAGCCGAACCTGACGCCGCGATCGACCTGCTCGTACCAATCGAGCTGGGCCAGGAACTGCTGCTCGGCGACCGGTTCAATCGGCTCCTCGCCTTGGACCAGCACCAACTCGCTGCCGCCATGCAAGGCCGCCAATAAGTTGGTGCCGCCCGCCTCCCAATACCAGCTCTTGCCGCGCGTCCGCTGCCGGGCCGTGTCGCCGATCCACCAGCCGGCCAGGCGGTTGGCCGCCAGGTCGACCAGCAGGTTGTGGCGGTTCGGCAGCCCGATCGCCAGCGGCTTGACGAACACCTGGCCGTCCATCTCCAGCACGTCGCTGAGCACCGCGGCCGGCTCGCGGGCCTCCGGCACGTTGCGCGCGCGGACCACCCGGATCGGGTTAGGCGGCGGCGGATTGAAGCCGGGCTGGCTCAGCACTTGCCAGATGGCCGCAAGCTGGTCGTCGAGGCTGTCGCCGAGCACGCCGCGGACCGGTTGCTGGACCGCGGGCATTTCCATGCGTGGCACGATGCGGGCCGGGTTGCGCACCCAGCGATCGAACCAGGGCTGCCGGACCCGCCGCGAGAGCAATGACAGGTCGGTCCCCTGGGCGGCTAGCGCTACTCCGCTCGGAACGACGTTGCCGATCTGGTGGCAGCTCGTGCAGCCGAAGCCGTCGGATGTCACCAGGCGGGCGCCCGCCAGCGCCAGCGCCTCGCTATCGGTGCCGGGCTGCTCGGTCTCGGCCCGGCTGGGGACGCGATCGGCCTCAACGAAGTAATCGACCAGCGCCTTCATCTCGCCGGCCGAAAGATCGTAGCGCGGCATCCGCACCGACAGCCATCGCCGCAAGGCGCCGTTGCGCAGGGCAATTGCGTCGGCCAGGGCACTCTCGTCGAGCTTGTCGCCGACTCCGCTCAACGATGGCGGCGACATGGCCGGCAGCACTGGCGTCAATTCGGGGTGAGCTTCCACGACGGCCGCCAGGCGGCTGGTGATGCCTTCGGCCAGGCCACGCGCATGGCAGGAGAGACAGTTGCGTTCGGCCAGCACGAGCTGCCCATCCAGTTGGGGCTCGCCCGGTTGCGCATCGATCGACGCGATCCCTTCGAAATAGGTCCTTAGTTCAGCTTGTTGCGAGGGCGGCAAGTGGTAGCCCGGGTGTCTGCCCGATGCTTCCGCGCCGCCCAGGCAGCCGGCGCCGCGCTCGGCCAGCAACTTCGACGGGCTGACGGCTGACGGGCCCGGCCGCGGCCCTTGCTCGCTGGGCAAGGCGTGGCAGGCGCCGCAACGGTGCCGCTCGACAAGCCGGCGTCCCACCTGCGGCTCGCCGGCGGCCACGGTCCGATTTGTTGCTGATCGGCCGGCGGCCTGTCGATCGCCGGACGACTTGAGCGTGACCAGATAGGCAGCCAGGTCGGCCCGCTCCAGGTCCGACAGCTTGAACATCGGCATGCGGTGGGCCGGGTTGACGGATGCCGGGTCGTGCAGCCAACGCTTGAAGAAGTCGGCGGGCCGCTTGTCGCCGACCGTTGACAGGTCGCCGCCGCCGAACAGACCGTCCGATCCCAGGCCGGCCGAAGTATGGCAGGCCAGGCAGCCGAGCGTGCGGAACAGTCGCCCGCCCGAGTCGCCGTCGCCGCGCGGCAGGCCGGGGGCGGCGCGCGGCTGCTCGGACGAGCCGAGCAGATGATCGGCCATCGCCTCCGCCTCTGCGGCGTTGAGGGCAAACAACGGCATGATCCGCCCGGGCCGCTCGCCCGTCTCAGTCTCACCCAGCGGGGCCTGCCGCGATGCATGGCCGGCGCCCGCTCCGCGAAGCCATGCGGCCAGCCAAGTGCGGCTGACGTTGCCGGCCAGGTGCGTCAGCGCCGCGGCCGGCGGGGGCGGCGGTTCGCCCGGCACATTATGGCATGCGGCGCAAGCCAACCGCCTGGCCAGCAGCCGGCCCTGTTCGAATTGCCGGCCCGGGTCTTGCTGGGGGTCGTGAAACAGATGCCGCTGGCCGACCGGCTCCAGTTGAAATCGGGGGCCGGACCAGTAAAGGCCGAATCGCGCCTCTGGGCCGACCGCCCGAAAGGCGACTTCGAGCGGGTGGTAGCCATAGTCCAGTTCCACCGGCGGGCAATCGATCCAACCCGCGGGTTCCACGGGGCCGTCCAACAGCGTCCGGCCTGCCAAGCGGAGCGTCACGTCCCCCTCGGCATGGACGTGCAGGCGATACTGGCCCGGCTCGAGCGCGAACAGTTTGCCCCGCCAGACAACCGAAAAGTCGCCCGCGGGCAACCGTGGATCCGCCGAGCGACCGCGCCAGTCGAAGTTCAGCGACTCGTCGCGCCGCACGGCCCGCGCACCGTCGGCGGCCGTGTACGTTGCGACCAGCCCGGGACCCAGGTTGGGCAGCTCGAAGTCGTCGTCGTCCGCCTCCTGCGCGGTGGCCGGGCCGGCTGCCAGGGCCACGAGGAGCGCGAGTAGGCCGCGGGGCGAGGCGAACGGGCGCGCCGATTTCATGGCTCGCGCGCCGGCAGGCTTTCAGCCAGGTCGGCGCTTTCGATCGAGGGGCAAAAATACTTCTCGATGTGCTGGACGACCAGCTCGGTGCCTTCATCGTGGCTGACGTGCGGCGGATCGGCCGGATCGTACATGGTGTCGGTCAGGTCGCGCACGAGGATCGAGCTCATGCCCCAGCGCGTCATCTGGCGGATGCCGAAGCTGCGGCCCAGCACGCACATGTTGGTGTGGACGCCCATGAAGATGATGTTCTCGACGCCTTCGCGCCGCAGGTAGCTATAGATCTGGTCGCCCCGGTCGCCGACCACGTCGGTGTCGGCAATGCGTATGGCCGGGTGCTGCCGCGTCCAGGCTTGGAAGAACGAATCGGGCGTGTCGCAGCCGCCGTCGGAGTCGTCGATGGGCAGCGGCGGGTCGGTAAGGTCGAGGTTCTTTTCGGGCGGGAGCAGCTCGACCGCCAGCAGCCGCTTGCGGGCCGGGCTGTCCTCGTAAAAACCCATCGTATCGCTGGGAGAGTGTACGATCCGCAGTCCCGCCGAGCGGGCCTGGTCGATGATCGGCGCCATTTTCTCGGCCAGCTCTCCGCAGCGCTTGGCGGCGCCGGTACACCAGTGGTCGTCCCACATGTCGCAGATCAGGATGGCCGTGCGGTCGACCGGCAGCTCCTTTTGGATGGTCACCTCATCCCACTGTCCGCTTCCCTTGAAGGTTTCGACCCGCGTCCGCAGGTTGAGCCGCAGCACGCCGGCGCCGTCGTCCGCGCGGGCCTGGCCGCCGCCGGCCATCCCACCCGCCAGCACCAGCCACGCCAGCGGCCGGCGCCAGCCACCCAGCCGCCAAGCGTCGGCCCTTCTCATGACATACCCTGCGCTTCGGCAATTCAGCATCGAGCACCTTTGGAAATCAGGGGTCTTCAACAGAGACTTTCACTGGCCGGAGCGGTCCGTCCGGACCTCGCTTGATTTTCGCCTCAGGGCCGGCGCAATGCAAATGCAGCATGACTGGCAATTGGCCGGGTGCAGTGAATCCTCTAATCCACGAGAACAGGTCATCGGTAACCTAGTTCGCTCCTCCAAAAATCTTCCACGATCCGAAAGGCGACCATCAAATCAGCCGATTCAAGGGCGGCCTCCGTGGCCATCGCGGCGAATGGTCGAGACCAAGCGGCGGGGGGCTCCGAAAGGGACCTGGGAACGGTGTGCGTCTTTCGAGCGTTGAAGGTCATGTCGATGGCCTTGAGCACGGACTCCTTCCGCGGTGGATCCCTGGTAACCAGCAGAACAAGGTCCACGAGGTCTTTCGTCCTGGTATTTTCTCGTCCTTGCCGTTCCAACGTATATGCGTGGATCTTCTCTGCAAACTGCTGTGCTTTGGAAATGACCAGCACCTTTGCCGGTGCGACTCCGGCGAACGCAAGGAAGTCCTCTCCGATCAACTCCTCAGATGGTTCCACCAAGGGGTCGCCAATTCCGACGTCAACGTGAAACTTCGCAAAGACCTTTCCCGCAAGAAGAGAAGTGACCAAAAAGCGTGCGCCGCCAAGCGGGGCGCCTTGCAGCTCCATTCGGGGCTGACCAATGCGGAAGACGAAGAAATCTTTCAGATCGAGTTCCGCAGCTTCCTGCATGGCATCGCGGACGGCATCGAGCGGATGGCGAGTTTCCAAAGCAGCGTGTGGAACGGTCAGGTCGATGTCCTTCGTTGTTCGCGCCTTCGGCCTGTACCGCAGGTCCATTGCATAACCGCCCTTTAACAGCCACGCGGGGCGGTCGGTGAAGAACAGCCTCGCCAGAAGCCTTTCGATCACGACCTTCAGGCGAAGCGTGTTCAGTGGGATGTTTCGCTCCGCTGCTTTCTGCTTGAGACGTTGTTCGAGGGAAGTACGAAATGCCGTGGCGCTGGTGAACTCTTTCGCCATAAATCTGGATTACTGCCCGCCAGCCAATACCGGCCGAAGTCTTTCTGCGACTTGGAAATCGTTAGCCGCGGCCCGAAGCTTTGACTCGCGCACAAGTCCCTGTTCCAGTGCTTCGCTTACCGCCCTCTCCAGTTGCTCGGGGGCCACGGTCTCGTCGGCCGCCACATCGATCAGGGTCCGCAGGGCCGTCGTGACCTTGAATCCTTCACGCTGTTCAACGTCGGACCGATGAAGACTGCTCCGGTGGATAACCGTTCCTCTCGGCGCGTGCTTTCGAAACAATCGCGGGACAGTGAGGTGAATCCGCGCAGGCATCAGGTCGGACAGGCCCTGGATCGCCAGCGCCGTCTGATGCGAGAAGACCGCCTGCGGCTCGTCGTTGCGGTCCCTGCTCCAAAAGGAAAGCCGAATCAGATCGTCGTGTTCCGCCAGCGGAATCTCCGGAAGTCGGTACAGGCCGTGATCGACTCGTTGGAAGTTGTGTGCCCGAACATGGTAGTTCAGGTGGGTGTGGCTGTAACCGATCTCACGCGCCTGCCTTGTGGTGAAGTAGCCTCCCTGGTTCTGCGCGGCGGCAACGAGTCGGCGGAGGGCCGTTTTCGTAGGGCGATAGCGTTGCATGCAAGAACCTTCAAATAATTTGAAGTATTATGCACAAAAGTCGCCCGACCGGCAAGTCCAACATGAATAGGGATTTTGAACAGCGTTCTAATTAAGTCGTTAGACAATAGCACGTTATCAACGAACCACCAGCGTTGACTTATACTTGTCCAGCCGGATGACCCGGTTGGTTGAACGAGGGTGACCGATGACGCAAACCGACTATGCCCCGGAAGTCGAGGCCCGCTCCAGGCTGGCCGGCCTGCTGCGCGCGTTTTTTGTCGACGTGATCTGGCTGACGCTGAAGCGGATTCCGCTGAACGTGCTGGCTTGGACGGCTGGCTTCATGCTGGCCGGATATGCGGTGGCACATTTCAGCGTGCCCCATGCGGGCCTCGACGAGAAGCTCTCGACGGCGGCCTTTGCCGGCCTGCTGATCGGCTTCGCGGCGGCTGGTTTTCTGCTCGGTCTGCTGCGGGCCTTGCACGCCGGCGCTGAGCGGGCGGTCGAGATCGTGGGCAGCGAAGCAAGCCGCTTGATCGATCGGCTGCTCGACCCGCTGGCCGACTCGTTGGCCGGCCAGGATCGGCAGTTGCCGCTGGCCGAAGTCCGCGAGTCGTGCCGGCAACTGGTCGAAGAGGCCGAGCTGGCCGAGCCCCGCCGCGGCCCGCTGGGCTGGCTGTCGCGCGCGGCACGTCCGCTGATCCGCCAGGGTTTGCGGATCCGCTTTCGCAAGGTTTCGGCGGTCTTCGACTCGCTGCTGGCCGACGGCACCACGCACATGTCGGCGACCGACGTGAAGGACCTGGTCCGCGACAAGCTGGTTTGGGCCCTTTTGTTTGGCGCCCAGCGCCAGACTCGAGTCGTCGAGTGGACCGGCTACGTCCTGGGTGCGCTGTTGGTCATCCTGCCGCTAGCGGCCCTTTGGCTCGGCAGCCGCTTTGCCGGCTGAAGGCTTGTCGGCTGCGGGTTTGTCGGCTGCGGGTTTGTCGGCTGCGGGCTTGTCGGCTGCGGGCTTGGCGGCCTGCGCTTCGAGCAATTGGACGACAAAGACGGAGGTCATTGAATTGGTAGGTGTGACGCCCAAGACCACGGAGTGACCAGGCGTTAACGTCAACTCGGATGAGAGATGGCAAAGCCAGTCGGCCGACTGGCCGCCACCCCTTCCTCCGTCCGCCCGATTACGAGCGTCGATAGAGATCGACAGCGTAAGGGCCTCACCCTCGCTGCCCGCCACCCGGCCGTTCACTTGCAGTTGGCACGGCTCGACAAGCCGGGTGGTTCCCTGGGCTGAAAAATCTGATCGTGGTTTTCGACTTAGTTTGATGATTGTCTGCGTGGCCACTTTGAGGTTCTCTATTCCGTGCTTCTCGAGTTCGCGGACGACCTCGTCGAGGTCTGGTGGCGCGGCAGGCGCCTCCTCGTGAGGAAGATCGGCCACGAGCCATACCAGCCGGAGCCTCACATCATCGGCAACTGGCGAAGGTGCTATGTCGATTGCTTGCAGAAGCGCCTCCACAGTTGCGAGGTCGGAGGCTTTGCCCCTGACGAGTAGCCTGTTCGCATTCGGATCCGGCACGGCGTAAGCTTGATTAACCATCCGTGCCAACATCTGGATCGCTTCTTTCGCCTCAATATGCTGCAAGCTGAAAATCTTCACCTCCTGGTCTGGTTGAGGGACGTCCATCCTACTGATGATCTCCTTCGCGGACTGCACGCGGTCCGCTCTCGCGGAGATCAGGATCGAATTGCTGGTTGGGTCCGAGGCGATCCGCATATCTTCACCCGAATCCTTCAAGACGATTTTGAGCGTTTGAAGGACGTTGTCGGCTGGCGTGTGGTTTAACCGAATTACTTCGAGGATAGTTTCGCTACGTTCCTTCGCCGGCTGCTCTTGGCCACGGCAAGGCGCCGGTGACCAGGCGATCGCGGAGAGGAACAACAACGGCAGTAACGGGCGTGTCGCGAAGGCGTATGTCATTGTCGGATCACTCCTGTCGAGGTTGGTATTTGAAAGTGGTCTCACCCGGCCGAGCCGGTTGTGGTCGTTGTCCCGGCAATATGCACTTTGTTCCCGCGAGACCGCTCCTCGAGACGGGATTCAGGCGGGCCAGCCGTGTCATCGGGCTTGCTAGCGGGATAGACCCATAGAATCGTGATTCGAGGATTGCTGCTCTCGAGCGGCTCGCCTAGGAAACCGGCAGCTAGCCGGACCTGGACCTTGGATTCAGAGCCGGTGGTATTGCGGCTCTCCGCCGGGCTGGCGTTCTCGTTCTCGATCGAAGATGGATCGGCTTCGATCTGTGGCTCGCCAACCGCCGCATCGGCAATTGTCGAATGGCTCCTCGGTCGGTCCCGCCTGTCGGCCACCTGCCCATCCGGCCAGAGTGCGTAAGAACCGGCCAGCAACAGCATCGCTGCGGCAAGCGCGGTGCCGGCCGTGGCCCGCCGCACGCGCCGGCGGCAAAGTCGGTTTTCGATGCGCCCGACCAGCCCCGGCGGGCATGGCTCCAGCGCCTCGACGGCGCGGGTTAAGAGAGAATCCAGATGTTCGTCGTCAGGGAGATTCATGGTTCACCAGATAGTCGTTCACCAGATCGTCAAGCAAAACATCGACAACAGCTCACGCATCCGCCGGCGGGCGATGCACAGGCTGGCCCGCACCGCCTCGCGGCTGGTCTCGACGATGCCGGCCACCTCGTCCACGTCGAGCTTCTCCACCGCCACCAGGTACAACACCTCGCGCTGCCGCGGCGGCAGCGAATCCATGGCCGCCAGCGCCCGCTCGAGCATCTCGCGATCGGCCGCCTCGGCCACCGGCCCGGCACGCTTCGTGGAAACGTCTTCGTCCAATCTTCCCGCTCGCCCCACCGCCAGGCGCCCTCGCCGCGCCTGGTCGCGCCAGAGGTTGGCCGCAATGTGCAACAGCCACGCCAAGGCCGACTGTTCATCGCGCAGGCGGCCCCGCTGCCGCCAGGCCCGCAGAAACGTCTCCTGCGTCAGGTCCTCGGCCTGGTGGCGGTCGTTGGTCAATCGCAGGGCAAACCGGTACACGCGGGGCACGTACTGTTCGAGCAGTTCATCCACTCTCGCTCAGCCTGTGTTGGCCCCGCAAGCCGACTCGTTCGCCCTGCTCCTATCAGAAAGACGAACGAACCACTGCGGCGCTAAAAAGAAAATCGAGTGGAACGTCAATGTTCCTCGCTGGCGCGTCGGGTTAGTATAGGTCCGCCTCATCGCCCTTCGCCCCTTCCCCCGATCCCCCCTTCCCCCCTTCAT
>JBBDNX010000770.1:0-9910 GCA_040877345.1 Pirellulales bacterium | reverse complement strand
CTACCGGGAAGCAGGGTTGGACGTGGAGATCGTGAAGGGCGGCCCCGGCGCGCCGATCATCCCGCAGGTGGCGGGAGGGCAAATGGAGTTCGGCATATCGAACGCCGACGGCTTGCTGCTGGGCCGCGGGCAGGATGCGCCGGTGGTGGCCGTGATGGCTCCGCTGCAGGTCAGCCCGCGGTGCATCATGGTCCACGAGCGCTCGGGGATTGACGACTTCAGCGAGCTGCGGGACATGACGATCGCCATGAGCAACTCGCAGCCGTTCTATCATTTTCTGCGCAAGCAGGTGCCGCTGGAGGGCGTGACGATCGTGCCCTACCAGGGGAGCGTGGCCCAGTTTCTGCTCGACGAGAACTTCGCGCAGCAGGCCTACGTGTTCAGCGAGCCGTTCGTGGCGCGGCAGCAGGGGGGCGACCCAAAATCGCTCATGCTGGCCGACCTGGGATTCAATCCATACACCAGCGTGCTGTTCACGAGCGAGGCCACGATCCACAAGGAAGCGGAGCTGGTCGGCACAATGGTCCAGGCCAGCGTTCGCGGTTGGGAGCAATACCTGGCCAGCCCGGAGAAGACCAACCGCACGATCCACCAGGTGAATCGCGAGATGAGCTTGGAAGCCCTGGCCTACGGGGCCGCGACGCTGGAGCCGCTGGTGCGCGGCTCGGTAGCCGGCAAGCAGGGAATCGGCGGCATGTCGCTTGCGCGTTGGCGCGAGCTGGCTGGGCAATTGGAAGAGATCGAACTACTGGAGCCAGGCGCCGTGCGCGTCGAGCAGGCCTTCACCACGGAGTTTCTGAAGTAAGGCGGACGGACGGAAGAGAGGGTTTCGCAAAGGCGCTAAGACGAAATCGCGCCAATATTGGACGTATCCCAAACTTATCCCCTTTTCCTCCTTTTCTCGGCGAAACGCTCAATATTGGACTTATCCCCTTTTTTTCTTGGCCAATATTGGACTTATCCCCTTTTTTTCTTGAGGGGGGTGTTGGCGGGGCCGTTGATGACGCGGCCGTGGCCATCGAAACGTGAGCCGTGACAGGGACAGTCCCAGGTCTTGTCGGCGGAGTTCCAGGCGACGACGCATCCCAGGTGCGGACAACTGGCCGAGAGCTCGACCAGCGCGCCGTGGTCGTCGCGGAAAGCGGCAATCTTGGTCCAACCCCGGCGCACGATGGCGCCGCTGCCGGGCGGGATCTCGTCCACAGTGGCGACGTCGCCGGCGGTCAGCCAGCGGCCGTACATGCCGGCCACGTCGATGTTTTCCTTGAGGAACTGTTTGGCGGCCCGCAACGATTTTCGCGATGGATCGTACAGGCCGGCCCACTCGTTGGGACGCCCCACGATCAGGTCGGTGAGCAGAATCCCGGCAATTGTGCCGTGAGTCATGCCCATGCCGGAGTCGCCGGTGGCGATGTAGACGTTGTCCTTGTCCAGCGGGTTGCGTCCGATGAAGGCGACGCCATCCACGGGCTCCATGACCTGGCCGCACCAGTGGTACTGGACCGACTGCATCGTGGGAAACCGCTCGCGAGCCCAGGCTTCCAAGCGGGCGAATCGTTCGCCGGCATCGTCGGCATGGCCCGTCTTGTGGTCTTCGCCCCCGACGATCAGCAAGTCGGCCGGCTCTACGTCGCCGAATGCGGCCGGCTCCTGATCTTGCTGCAAACGGACGTAGTGGTAAGGATCGAGCGTGTCCCAGTAGAGGGCCCGATAGACTGAGCCGCGCGGGACGCGGGCGCCGATGGCATACGTCATGTACGGCGCCTGCTTGGTGTGAATTGCCACCAGGTCGTTGATGGGAGTATTGGTGGCCACCACAACAGCGCCGGCCTTGATCACCGGCCCTTGCCCTGTCTCGATGCGCGCTCGGTCGCCTCCCTGCACGTTCGTGGCGTGGGTATTGCCGAAGATGCGGCCGCCGCGACGTTCGAGCGCGGCGGCCAGGCCGGCCAGGTACTTGAGCGGGTGGAATTGGCCTTGCCGCGGGAAGCGCAGGCTTTTGCCGGTGTCGAACGGATCGAGCGGGGCGCGGGGCACCACTTCGACGTCGCTGAGGCCGGCCCGCCGCGCCGCTTCGAGCTCGCGGTCGAGCACGTCGGTCGATTCTCCGGGAGGCGCGAACAAGAACCCGTCGAGGCGGGCAAAATCGCAGTCGATCGCCTCTTCTGCAGCGATCTGTTCGATGCGGTCGATGGCCGACGTATGGCTGCGGGCAGCCAGCCTGGCGGCGTGCGGCCCGTGCAGCCGTTCGAGGTGCTGGTAGCGGTCGTCGACGGCATTGGACAAGTGGGCAGTCGTGCGGGCCGTCTGGCCGCCGCCGATCGGGCCGTCGTCGACGAGCACGACCGAGCGATTTTCGCGGCAGAGCAAATAGGCGGTGCTCAACCCGGCAATGCCGGCCCCAATGATGCACACGTCCGCCTCGACGTCGCCGTCGAGCGGCGGCCGCGGCCGGCAGCCTTCTGTAGCCATCCAGATCGAGGTGTTCTCATGCCGCACATCGAGACTCATGGCGAAGCTCGCTGGTTTGGGTGAAGCATTTTCGTCAGCGTTTTGGTCCGCAATTTCGTCGGCGTTTTGGTCAGGGGCCGGGCGGGCGGTTCTTGAGCTCTTCTTCCAGCCGTTCGAGCTGATCTTCGAGCGTTTTGCAGAGGGGCGGCGCCTGGTCCAGGCCTCCTTGAGCACCGATCCGTTCCAGCTCCAGCGCCGCCTCAACGACGCAACGGGCGCCGAAATTCGAAGCCAGGCCCTTCAAGCTGTGGGCCGCGCGCTGGAGCAACTTGCCATCCTCGGCCTCGATCGCCCGGCGTATATCGGCGAATAAGCCGGGCGAGTCTTCGAAAAAGAACCTCGCCATGTCGTCGAACAGCTCGGTGCTGCCGCCCAGGCGGGCCAGCGCCCCGCGATAATCGACGATGGCCGTGCCGCCCGCTTCGGCCGCAACGGTGGAACCGGCCCCCGGGATGCGGGCGGCTTGGACTTGTTTGCGATGGGAGAAGCCGAGCGACTCGACGAGCTTGCAGAATTGCTCGATGTCGAAGGGCTTGCCGATCACGGCGTCGATTCCGGCCGGCGAAGCGCGTTCGGCCACGTCGTCGATGCGGTGGCCCGTCAACGCCACCAGCGCAGGGCGCGGTTCACCCGGCCGTTGCAGGCGGCGTATCTCGTCGGCGGCCTGCCAGCCGTCGAGAACCGGCATTTCCAGATCGAGCAGCACCAGGTCGAACGGCTGCCGCTGGAAGGCTTCGACCGCCTGGCGGCCGTCCGCGGCCAGAACCACCGAGTGTCCGCGGCCGGCGAGTAACCGCTCGATCAGCTTCTGGCTGGCCGGCGCATCCTCGGCCACCAAAACGCGCAAAGGCTCCGGCTCGCCGACCGGCTCCGGCGGCGGCGATTCCTCGCCGGCGAGGTCGGCCATGGTCAACCGCCGAGCCTGTGGGTCCGGAAGAGCCAAGCGGGCGGTAAAGCGATAGGCGGCAGCCGCCCGATCGAGAGGCGCGAACAATTGCCCGCCCATCCGCTGGACCAGGCCGGCTGCCAGTGCCAGACCCAAGCTTTGCCCGCCATGGCCCCGGCCGGACCCCCGCGACCAATCCGCCGGCCTGACCTGGGTGGTCTGGACCGCCGGCGCCGGGGCCTCGTCGCTTCCGACCTCTTCTCTTTCGGCGTTTGGCTTGGGGGCGAGGGAAAACGAGAGCTCGATCTGCCGCCCGGCGCGCGACTGCGCCGCCACGTCCAATACCAGCGGCCGGCGATTGCCGGACCTGGCGGCCTGCCGAGCGATCTGGGAAACGACTTGCTTCAAGCGGTCTGCGTCGCCCGTGACGCGCTGGGGCACGTTTTTTCCCAGGCGCACCGTCCAGGCCGTACCCGCGCCGGGTTGTCCGGCGGCGATCTCCTGGCCAACCTCGTCGAGCAGCCCCGGCAGGTTGAATTCTTCGCTGGCCAGCGAAAGCGTGCCGGCCTCGAGCCTGGAGAACTCGACGGCGTCGTTCATCAGCGTCACGAGCGAGTCGGCCGCCTGCTTGATGGTGGTGAGGCACTGTCGCTGCTCGCCGGTGAGCTGGGACAAGAGCAACAGGTCGGTCATTCCCACGATCACCGTCATGGGTGACCGGATCTCGTGGTTCAGGTGGTCGATCAGGGTTCGCTTCACAGCCGAGCCGCTTATCCGTTCAATGCTTCGGCGGCCGTCAGAATGCTTTCGGCGATATCGACCAGTTTCTGGTTCTTGCTGCTGGCCAGCTTCTGCAGTCGCCGGAACGCCTCCTCCTCCTCGATGCCCAGGTGTTTCATCATCAGGCCTTTGGCCCGCTCGATCACCTTGCGGTCGGCCAGCGTCTGGCGGAGGTCGGCCGCCTCCTTTTCGAGCGCCTTGAACTCCTCGTAGCGGCGGCTGGCCAGGGCGATGGCCGGCTCGAGCTGCGCCTGCGTAATCGGCTTGAGGAGATATGCCGAAACATGGTTCTCCCCGGCCCGCTGGATCAGTTCACGATCGCAGTAACCGGAGAGCAGAATGACCGGCATGGGCGCTTGCTGGTAGATGATGGTGGCCGCGTCGAGGCCGTCCATGTCCGGCATCCGGATGTCGGTCATGATCATGTCGGCGCCGGCGGTTACACAATGGTCCACCAGCTCTCGGCCGGTGCGGGCGCGGAAGACAACTCGGTGCCCCAAGGCCTCCAACATCCGCTCCAGCGTTGCCAGGACCTCGTCGTCGTCGTCGGCCACCGCGATTCGCAAGCCGGCGGCGACCCCATCGCCATTGCGGAAAGAACCAGCTCGAGGACGTTTGGCTCGCATAACCACCGACTTTAGCTCGATCGACGGGGTCCGCCGTCACGGCAAGACTGTCGCCTTGTTACGATACCATCGCCCGGCTTCGTTGAACATCCGTCGAACGTTGGCAGTCCGAAACAACGCCCGGGGCAATGCAAACCGTGTGCCGGGGATAAGTTGGGGGCAAACAGCCCATCCGCATGGATCTCTTGGCACCCAACCAGTCACTTTGGTTATTCCGCGCCCAAGCGACGAACAAGGCAGTTGTCGTCTCGCCAGCGCTGAATTGCCTGTTTCGGATGCGGGTTCGCAAAGGCAGCCGCGTTGGCACACAAGCTGCATGAGCAGGGCCGCATGCGATCGGCCGCCGCGCGGCGGCGTTTCGGTGTAAGCTATTATCTGAGCCAGCTTGCAGCATTGCAGGTGGCAGAATTGGTGAAGGCACTTTGCAAGAAGGAGCTGAAGCATGTCGAACGTGACGAACCCCAGCACGGCCGGCGGCACCCACCGCCCCCAGGATCAGGCCCGCGAGAAAGCCAGCGAATTGAAGGCCCAGGCCTCCGAGATGGCCGCCCGGGCCAAAGAGGCCGCCCAGGAAACACTGGGCGAGTTAAAAGAGTCGGCTAGCGAGTACGTCGAGCGTGGCCGGGAGAGGGTTTCCGAGCTGGGCGACACGATCGAAAGCCGGATCCGCGAACAGCCGATGAAGGCGGTGCTGATCGCGGCGGGCGTCGGTTTTGTACTGGGCATGTGCTGGACCAAGCGGTAAGGTGAACGCAAGCGGCCGGCACGTGCCCAGGCACCTGGGGGCAGCCGCGGCCGGTGCCGCGGCGATGAGGCAGGCGTGCCGGCTGAAGCAGAAGGAGCTCCATGATTTCCACTTCTCGCTTCGAACATCCGCCGGCCGGTCCAGGTGGGTCCGAACCCCCCCGTGACCAGGGTGATCCGCTGGGCCGTGTCGTTGCCCACATCAAGGAGTTGCAGGCCTATTTCCAGCACCATTTGGCCGCGCGGGTCGATTCGGTCGGCCACAGCCTTCGGCGAGCGGCTTTCATGGCCGGCCTGGGGGCTATCGGGCTGGTGGTCTTGGTGGGCTTGCTGGTGAGCTGCGTGGTGCTGGTGCTGTGGGGGATCGCCGGGGGATTGGCACTGGTGTTCGGCGAGCACGCCTGGGCGGCCTACGTGGTCACGGGCACGGTGCCGCTGGTCTGCCTGGCAGCCGGGGTCTATTTGTTCTACAGCAAGTGGACCAAAGCCTCTCGACAAAGGACGCTTGAAAAGTATGAAGGACGACAGCAGCAGCAACGTCGCCAGTTCGGGCACAACGTCGCCGACCGGGCCAGCCGGACACGACCATCGCCCTAGCTCGGGCGATTCGTTGAGCGAGTCGGAGTATCTGGCCCAGCAGGCGGCCGACGCCAAGGCGGCCATGAGCCGTACGATCGAGGAGCTCAGCCAGAGCTTGAAGGACTCGGCCGATCCGCGTTACTGGACGCGGCAGCACCCGTGGGCGGCGGTGGGTGCGGCGTTGGCCGGCGGCTTCGTAGCGGCGACGGTGCTTGTGCCCCGGAAGCAGGAGCGGGGCGGCGAGGTGCGCCGCCGGGACGAGTTTGAAGTCCTGGACGGCCAGCCGGAGGCCGCGGCCGACGGCGACGAGGCGGAGGCGCCGGGCGAGGAGCCGCCTGCCGGCCGCCAGCCGTCGCGAATCCTGGCCTCATTGGCCTCGCCGTTGTTCGACGTGCTGAAGGTCGTGCTGGACAACGCGTTGACGGCGCTGGTCAGCTCCACAGTGGCATCTCGGACGGCCGCCGAAGAATTGGATGGCGCGGAAGCGGATGAGGCCGGCGGCGCAGGCGACGCCGACTCCAGCGGCGCGTATTGAGCTGGACGCCGCGTGACTGCTTGCTACTCGGCGGGCAATGTGGCGAGTTCGCTGAGTGCGGCCTCCGCACCGCGGCCTGCGGCGGGGCGAGAGGTGGAGTTTCACTAGCGTAATTGGACTTATCCCCTTTTTTTTGGGGACGCCGCTTGACTTTGCTAGTCGGCGGGCAACGCGGTGGGCTGGCGAGTTCGCTGAGTGCAGCCTCCGCACCGCGGCTGCCGGTGGGGGAAGTCGAGTTTCAGCAGCATAATTGGACTTATCCCCTTTTTTCTCGATGTTGTCAGCAGGCATAATTGGACTTATCCCCTTTTTTAGTCTTTTTTTAGTGGACGAGCTGGAACAAGGCGACGGGGAAGGAGCGGAGAGCTTCGGAGGCGGCAAGGACCTGGTCGGTTGAGCTCAAGACTTCGCCGGTCAAGATGTTGTGCCACTGGCCGGGTAAACCGGGGGGCAAGCGGAGGCTCGTCTGGTCCCAGACGCCGGGCTCCCAACGCTCCTGGTCGTGTGACAACAATGCCAGCGTCAGGCGGGGAACCACCGCCAGGGCGGCCCGATTGCGGTGCCGGCGAACGAGCGCGAATAGATGCTGTTCGCGCGGCCCTTCGACCGGCACGCCGAGGTACTCGCCCTGCTCGAACAATTCGCGGTGGTCGCGGCGGAAATTCAAAGCCTGCCAGGTGACAAACAGCTTGATCCGGCCGTCGCGCCAGTTGTTGACCAGCTCGGCCACCAGCGCCGGCCGTTGGCGGACGGCCTTGATCTCGGCCAAGAGCCGCTTGCGGCGGTGGAAGTCGACGGGCCGGCGGTTGTCGGGGTCGACCAGGCTGAAATCCCAGAGCTCGGTCCCCTGGTAAAAATCGGGAACTCCCGGCGCGCAGGTCTTGAGCAGCACCTGCGCCAGCGCATTGTGCATGCCGGCCAAAGCCAGCGGCGCGTGGCAGGCCTCGAAGTCGGCCAAAAAACCGCTGTCGGCGGCTGGATCGAGGATCGACCGCACGAAGTGCTCGACCGCTTTCTCATGCTCTTCATGGGGGTCCATCCAGCTCGTGTTCAACTTGGCTTCCTTCAAGGCCTTGGCCATGAACTGCACGATCCGCGCCGTGTATTGTTCGCGGTCCGCTCCGGAGATGGGCTCGAGGGGCCAGGTGCCCACGAGCGTCTGGTAGAGGAGGTACTCCTCGTTGGCGTCGGGGGCGTCGGCGCCGTCGATCTCGCGCTTGTGGCGGGAGTTCATTTCCCTCCAGCGCTCGATGGCCTGCTCCCATTGCTGAGGACATTCGGAGAGCACGTTGATTCGGGCCCGCGCGTCCTCGCTGCGCTTGGTGTCGTGCGTGGACGAGGCGAGCATGGTGTGCGGCCAGTGCTCGAGGCGGTCGGCGTTCCGCCGGTGGAACTGTTCGGGCGAGACGCCGAAGATCTCCGGCTCTCCGCCCACCTCGGCCAGCGAGAGGAGCGGGTAGTCGCGGTAGAAGGCGGTGTCTTCGATTCCCTTGGCCGTCACGGGGCCGGTGATCTGCTGGAAGCGGAGCACGAACTCGCGCCGAAGCTGCCGCTGAAGGTCGCTGATGCCGTCGGGATCCTCCAAGAGCAGCACGGAACCGAGGAAATGAAACAGCGAGGAGCTCAAAGCCGGGTTGCGCCGCTTGGCCAGCCGCAGGGCGGCCAAAATCCTGCGGCGGTCCTCGTCGCCGACTTGCTGGTCGCCCGGGCGGATGTAGGTGCGATAAACGGGGAAGCAGGCGATCACTTCGGCCAGCACCTTGCGCAAGGAGGAGAGCGTGAAGTCGCGCGACCAGCGATGGGCCTCGCTGATCCGATCCAGCCGCCGCGCCAAGACGTGCAGCTCGCTGGACATGCTGACTTCGAGGATGGTCTTCTTGCTTTCGTAGGCCACGTCGCGGAAGCGCACCGCGTTTCCGGTGAAGCGGCCGTACAAGGCGCGCATGACGGAGGCCGCCGCGCGATCGACGAACAATCCGTTGGCCAGGTTGAGGTAGTGGTAGCCGGTGGTGCCGTGCACATCCCAATCGGCGGGGAGCACTTCGTCGTGGCCCACGATTTTTTCGGCGACGACGTACAAGCACGTGCCGGCGGGCGCGGAGCCGGGGGGGGTGCTATCGCGGCCGATGCGGCGGAACTCGGCCTGCAGGTCGGCAAAGTAGTGCTTGGGATCGAGCAGTCCGTCGGGATGGTCGATTCTGAGGCCGGTGACCCAGCCGCGTGCAATGAAGCGGAAGACCAACTCGTGGACGAGGCGAAACACGTCGGGGTCGTCGACGCGGATGGCGGCCAGCTCGTTGACGTCGAAGAAGCGGCGGTAGTTGATCTCGTCGGCGGCGACCCGCCAATAGCAGAGGCGGTAGGCCTGCTCGTCCAAGAGGGCCTCGAGGCGGTCGAAGCTGGGAGGATCGCCGCGGCGCCCGTTGAATTCGCCAATAGCCTGCTGGAGTGCTTCGGCGATGGGGGGGCTGGCTTCGAGCAAGGCCGAGAGGCGGCGTGAATCGACTTCCCGCTCGACCTGGCGTTGGTGGATTTTTTCCGGATCCCGCTCGGACGGCGGCGGCAGGTTGCCGAGCGAGATCAGGATGCTTTCGAGTTCCATCCGATGCGGATCTTCGGCTTCGAGCCGGTCGGCCAGGCACTCGCGTGCCAGCTCGAGGACGCGTGTCCAGCTCCGGGGGTTGATGGGAAAGCGGCGGTGGTAGTAGTCGACGAAGAACCGCCCGGCGTCGTAGACCAGCGCCAGCTCCTGGTTCTCCAAGACCTTGCCGTACTGGTCTCCCAGAAAGGGCAAGAGCACCTGTTGCTTGAGCTCCTCCTTGGGCGGATCCCAATCGATGTCGAAGAAGTGGGCATAAGGGGAGCTTGGGCCGTTTTCGAGCACGTCCTGCCAGAGGCGGTTGTTGGCGTCGTCGATGCCCATGTGGTTGGGCACGACGTCCATCAGCAGACCCATCTGCTTGCGGCCCAGCTCTTCGGCGAAGCGGCGGAACTCTTCCTCGCTGCCCGACTCGGGATCAATGCTGCCGTGATCGATCACGTCGTAGCCGTGGGCGCTTTCCTCGCGGGCTCGGAACAAGGGAGAGGCATAGGCGTCGGTGATGCCCAGGTCGTGGAGATAGCCGACCAGTGCCCGGGCGTCGGCCAGCCGCAGGTTCGTGCTGAACTGGAGTCGATAGGTCGCGATGGGAATTCGGAAGGGTTTCATTCTTCGGTCTTGGGGGTCAGACTTGGATGAGCCCAAACAAC
>JBBDNX010000769.1:0-9927 GCA_040877345.1 Pirellulales bacterium | reverse complement strand
GTCGACCGGCGGGCATCCCGCCGGGCTGGAGCCCAGGCCGGGCCATTTCCCCGGCCGGGCCAAGGCGATGATCCAGTTGTTCCAGAACGGCGGTCCGAGCCAGATGGATCTCTTCGATCCCAAGCCAGAGTTGGCGAAGCGGCACGGCCAGAAGCATCCCGACCAGGTCGAGAGTTTTCAGCCCGGCAGCCAGACGAACGAGCTGATGGGCAGCCCCTTCAAGTTCCGTCCCTACGGGAATTGCGGCATGGAGTTCTCCGAGCTGCTGCCGCAGTTGGGCTCGCTGGCCGACGACCTGTGCCTGGTGCGATCGATGTTCAGCGAGAACAACAACCATCCGCAAGGCCTGCGCGCCATCAACACCGGCAAGATCTTTCCGGGCCGCCCCACGCTGGGCGCCTGGGTCAGCTACGCCCTGGGGACCGAGAATCAGAACCTGCCTGCCTACGTCGTGCTCCGCGACCCGGAGGGATACAACAGCGGCGGCACAATGGCCTGGGACAATGGCTGGCTGCCGGCGCTGTACCGCGGGACCGAGTTCCAGTCGAAGGGCGCGCCGGTGCTCGACCTGCACCCTGCCCAGCCGCGCCCGGAGAGCATCCAGCGAAACAACCTCGAGCTTTTGGCCTGGTTCAACGAAGAGCACCGGCGGCGGTATCCGGGCGAATCCGAGTTGGAGGCCCGCATCCTGCACTATGAGCTGGCCGCGCGGATGCAACTGGCCGCCGAGCGCGTGCTCGATCTTTCAGGCGAGACGGCCGCCACGCGTGAAATGTACGGCCTGGACAATCCGGTCACCGGCAATTACGGCACGCGCTGCCTGATGGCACGCCGGCTGGTCGAATCGGGCGTGCGCTTTGTGCAGGTAACCGCGCCGTCGGGCATGCCTTGGGACAACCACGGCGGTCTCAAGGACGCGATCGCCAAGGTGGCGGCCACGACCGATGGACCCGCGGCGGCCTTGATCCACGATCTCAAGAGCCGCGGACTGTTGGAGAGCACGATCGTGCTGTGGACGGGCGAATTCGGCCGCTTGCCGATCTCGCAAAACGGCGACGGCCGGGATCACAACCGGCACGCCTTCGGGCTGCTGCTGGCCGGCGGCGGCTTCAAGGCGGGCCACGTCCACGGCGCGACGGACGAGTTCGGCTACAAGGCCGTCGAGGACCGCGTGAGCTGCCCCGATCTGCTGGCCACGCTTCTGTGGCAATTGGGGCTCGATCACGACCGCCTCAGCCATCCGCACGCCGGCCGCGACGAGACGCTCACCGATTCCGCGGTCAGCGGGGCCCGGGTGGTGGCCCAGATCGTCGATGGTGCGGCCGGCTGAGCGGTGATACAATTGAGTCGCCGCGAAAGGTTTTCCTTGGATCGAGGTCAGGTCCGCATGCCGAAGCTCGACTATCGCAACATTGAAAAAGATCCGGCGCGGTGCGGCGGACAACCGGTCGTGTCCGGCACGCGGATTCGGGTCGGTACCATTCTCACTTGCTACCGGCAGGGAATGAGCATCGAGGAGATCGTTCAGCAGTATTCCCCGTTGAAGCCAGCCGACGTGCACGATGCTTTGGCCTACGCGTATGACCACATGGAAGAAATTGAGGCCGACCTGGCGGCGGACGATGAAACGGTAGTCAAAGGCGAGTATTCCAAAGATCGACCAACCTGATGGCTCACGTCCGCTTCTTCACGGACGAGGATGTTTACGGGGCAGTGGCGCCTGCACTACGCAAGGCAGGTTTCGACGCATTGTCAACTCCAGAAGCCGAACGGCTGAGGGAAACAGACGAATCGCAATTGGCATGGGCCAGTAATGAAGGTCGGACAATCGTCACGTTCAACGTCGCGCACTTCGCCAAACTTCATGTCCGGTGGATCGAACAGGGGCGACATCATGCGGGTATTATCGTTTCAAGCCAACGCCCCATAGGTGACCTTTTGCGGCGCTTGTTAAGATTGGCCGGTACATTGGATGGCGACTCAATGCGCGATCGGCTGGAATTCCTGAGCGATTGGTAGGCACACCGCGCGGTAGACAATAGCCATGTCGATTCCACGTTCGAGGCAACGCAAGAATTCGGCTTCCGCGCTCCGCGGAGCGATCGTCCTGTTTGTACTGCTGTGCGCGTCGGCAGCGGGCACGGCCTGGTGGCTCGGCCTGGGCCGGGCGCCGGCCGATCCATCGACCGCGGATGCAACCGCGCCCGGCTCGCGCGCGCAGCCAGCCAGCGCGGCCGCGGAGCCATCGCAGCCGGCGCAGGCGCCCGTTCGCCCTTGGCTGAAGGAGGCGCCTGCTGAATCGGACCCGCTTCCCGCGCCGCCCGCCGACCCGCTCGAGGGAATGGTGCTGATCCCCGCCGGACCGTTCTTGTACGGGTCCGACAAGGAGCCGCGCGAGCTGCCGGACTATTACATCGATCGCTATGAAGTCAGCCAGGCTCAGTACGCCGACTTCCTGGAGTATGTCCGCCGCACCGGCGACCATTCGCGGTGCCATCCCAACGAGCAACCCGCGAAAGACCACACGCCATTGGGCTGGGGCAAGCCAGACATGACCGATCCGGACTTCCCCGTTGTCGGTATCGACTACTGGGATGTGAACGGCTATGCCGGTTGGATCGGCAAGCGGCTGCCTACCGAGGAGGAATGGGAAAAGGCGGCCCGCGGCACCGATGGGCGGACGTATCCCTGGGGAAACGAGTGGGATCTCGACCGCGCGAACTGGGGACCCGCGCTGGGGCTCGAACGAACGCTGCTCGCCGTCGACTCGATGCCCGAGGGGGCCAGCCCCTACGGCTGCCATCACATGCTGGGCAACGCGGCCGAGTGGACCGCCAGCTTTCTCGATCGGGCCGCCGGGATTCACGTCGGCCGCGGTTACTGCTGGCGGCTGGGGCACATGCAGCCCTTCGAGATCACCTACCGCATGCCCGGGCAGACCAACCTCCGCGACGAGGGGAGCGGCCTGCGCTGCGTCCTCGACCCGCCGGAAGCCGAAGAGGCCGCCCCGCCGGAAAATGGCTCCGAGGCACCGTGAAAGACATAGCAGCCCGTTAGAAGATGCCTGTGCCCATCGGCGCCTGAAAGGCTATAATTAAGATGTGACGACACCAACAGCCAATTCGACGGCGTCAGCGCCCTTAAGCTTGGCGGATTATATCGTCAAGACGCCTGGCACGTGCAGCGGTCAGCCACGCATTGCCGGCACGCGCATCAAGGTCAAGCACGTATACACCTGGGTCGAACGGATGCGGATGACGCCAGCCGAGGTGGTGGCCGAGTACCCGCACCTTACGATGGCCCAAGTTCATGCGGCCCTGGCGTATTACTGGTCCCACCAGGACGAGATTCACCAGGACATCGAAAGCGAAGAGAAGTTGGTCGCCGAGCTGAAGGCGAAGGCGGGGCCATCCAAGATCCAGGAAAGGCTGGCCGAGCAGGATGCCGCGGACGATCCGCTTCCACCTGGATGAGCACGTCCCGCACGCAGTGCATCTGGGAAGTTTACGAGCCGGATGAAATGATCGACCGCGTCGAGTTTCTCTGAGGGATTCCATCGGCCCCGGACTCGGCTAGCAAGGATCTTGCGTTTTTCCCGCCAAGCGGCCACAATCATCCAGGTTGGCTGATCCGTGCCGTGGAGGCCAGGCGTGTTACGCATCCAGCGCGATGTTCGATGGGGACGGCAGCTCACGCGGCGCGACTGGATCCGCGCCGGCTCGCTGGGCGGCATCGGCCTGATGCTGCCCGACCTGTTGCGAGGCCGCTGCGCTTCGGCAGAAGTGTCCGCGCCCGCCGGCCATTTCGGCCGGGCGAAAAACTGCATCCTCTGCTTCCTGTTCGGGGCGCCGGCCCACCAGGACATCTGGGACCTCAAGCCCGAGGCGCCGGCCGACGTGCGGGGCGAGTTTGCACCCATCGCCTCCAGCGTGCCGGGCACCTTCCTGGGCGAGCACATCCCGCGAACGGCCGCCCTGGCGCATCGCTACACCATCGTGCGTTCGGTGCAGCATCCCGACAACACGCACACCGTGGCCATGCACTACATGTTGACGGGGCACCGCCACCCGCAGCCGGCCACGAACCCGCAAAACCAAGCCGGCGACTTCCCCACGTTCGGCGCGGTGGTCGAGCACCTGCGGCCCAGCGCCAGCGGGATGCCCAACGGCATCAGCCTGAACTCGCCGGCCAACCAGGTCTCGGCCAACAATCACATCTTCCCGGGATTTTTCGCCGGCTTCCTGGGCAGCAAATACGACCCGCTCTTCATCCCGCAAGATCCGTCGGCGAGCGATTTTCACCCCTTTCCACCCCCCGCCGACGCTTCCGCCCAGCGCTTGCTGGACCGGCGCGGGCTGTTGGCCCAGCTCGATGATCGGCAGCGCCAGTTCGAAAGCGTGGCTTCAGTGCGGGGCCTGAAGGACGATTACCGAAAGGCGTTCGAGCTGATCAGCTCGTCGGCGGCCCGCGGCGCCTTCGACATCAGCCAGGAAGACGAGGCGGCCCGCGACCGTTACGGCCGCAACGCCTTTGGGCAGGGTATGCTGCTGGCCCGCCGCCTGGTCGAGGCCGGTGTCCGGCTGGTGACCGTCAACTGGGCCCGCGACGACGCCTTTTGGGACACCCACGCCAACAATTTCAAGCTGCTCAAGGAAAGCTTGCTGCCGCCGTTTGATCTGGGGTTCTCGGCGTTGCTCGACGATCTTGCGGCTCGCGGCCTGCTCGATGAAACGCTGGTGGTTTGCCTGGGCGAGTTCGGCCGCACGCCGCGGATCAATGCCGCCGCGGGCCGGGACCATTGGGCCGCCTGCAACTCGGTCGTGCTCGCCGGCGCGGGAATCCGGGGCGGCTATGTACACGGGTCGTCCGACCGGCTGGCGGCCTATCCCGCCAGCCAGCCCGTGACTCCCGACGACCTGGCCGCCACGATTTACCATGCCCTGGGCATCGATCCGCACACCGACATCCACGACCGGCTGGGCCGCCCCTATCGCCTTTCGTTGGGCGCACCCGTCGGCGAGCTGTTTGTGTGAGTTGCCCACGGAGAACCGTGCCAGCGGCCCGCCCGCGATTTCTGGTAGAATCAGCAGGATGCTGACACCGGCTGAAGAACAAGGTTTGAGCGGGCTGAATCTCGAGAGCCGCCTGCGCAAGATCTTCTATGGGCTGCCTCCCGGCCGGATCATCGAGCTGATCGATCGGCTGACTGACGAGGCCTTCAAGCGCAACCTGATTTACATGCGTGAGGGCCAGGTCGAGGCCATCCGCATCATGCTGCGGCCGATCTGCGTGATGCCCGACCAGTTGGCCTACCTGCACTTCGTGTCGCTGACGATTCTCAACGCATTGAAGCGGATGCCGGACCTGTACCTGCAGGACTTCGCCGTCCGCGAGGCGGTGCCGCTGACCGAGGCGGAGGAGAAATGGCTGTGGGACAGTTGGGGGCACAGCCAGCGCGAGAACAACCCGGTGTTCGGGCGGCTGGATGCCATGGTCGAGTTCACCAGCCCGACGTGGAAGGAATCGCTGCGGTTCTTCGAGCCCAACCTGTGCGGCGTGGGCGGCATTCACCTGGGACCCACCTGCGAGCAACTGCTGGCCGAGGTGGTGCTGCCGGTGGTTCAGGCCGTCGATCCGCAATTGTGGATGGAGACCGGGCAGGATCTGCGCGAGCTGTTCATCCAGGAAGTCGTCGATCACCTGGAGGCGGTGGGGCGGCCGGGCCGCAACGTCTGCTTTATCGAGCCCAAGTACGCGGGCGACGGTCCCAATGAGCAGGCGCCGCTGGCCGAGTATTTCCACGAGCGGCACGGGATGACGATCGTCCACGCGGACCCGGCCGAGCTCACGCTCCGCAAGGGCGAAGTCTGGTACGAGGACACGCTGGTCGACATCGCGTATCGGGACTACGAGATCCGCGACCTGCTGGCGCTGGAGCGGGCGCGCGGCGTGGACCTGGCGCCGGTGCGGACGCTGTTCAAGCAGAACCGGATGATTTCGTCGGTGGGGGGCGATTTCGACCACAAGAGCTGCTGGGAGATACTCACCGACCAGCGGTTCACGCAGAAATACTTCAATGCCGACGAGCGGCAGGTGTTCCGCCGGCACGTGCTGTGGACCCGGCTGTTGAAGGACCGCGAGACGACGCTGCCGCACGGCGACACGGGCGACCTGCTGGAGTACGTGCGCGGCGAGCACGAACGGCTGGTGCTCAAACCGAACCGCTCGTACGGCGGCGACCGGGTTTACCTCGGCCACGCCATGACCGCTGCCGAGTGGGAGGCCGTGTTGGACGAGGCGCTGGCGGACAGCGAAGCTTGGGTGGTGCAGCGGTTGGCCAGTATCCCCGTGAACGAGTTCCCCGTGGTCAGCCCGGACCAGGGCGTCCACGTGGAGCCGTTCTACACCGTGATGGGTTTTGCCCCGACCAAGTATGGCCTGGGCATCGTGGGGCGGGCTTCGCAGAAGCAGGTGGTCAACGTGGCGCAGCGCGGTGGCATGTGCGGAGTGTTGGTGGGCCGCCCGCCCGGCCCGCTGTTCGGCCCCGGCGGGCCGGCCAGGCCAGGCTGAAGGGCGACCCGCTTGCTTGACAGGCACAGCTTGAGCTTCGAGAATCGTCGATCATGATGTTGTCGCCCCTCGGCCCGCTTCGCGCCGCCCGCTCGCGGCTTCCCGCTCCCCGGTTCCCGCTCCCGGCCCTCCCGGTCGTGCTGGTCGGGCTGGCCGCCTGCCTCGGATGCGGCACGCGCGGCTACGAAAAACTCGTTGCCCAGCGCGCGGCGGACTTCGAACAACGCGCCCAGTTCAACCAGCTCTACGCGGACCAGCAGATCGAGGGGACAACCATCTCGATCCGCTTTCCGCAGGTATTCAAGAGGTCGTACACGGCCGCGTCGGCGGATCCGGACACGGGCCAACCAATCGACCCGCGGCGGCTGCAGCCCCCGTTCCTCTTGTTGCCCGGGTTCAAGTTATGTTGGGAGGCGCTTGGCGGTCCGGACAACGCACGGCTGCCGTACTACTGCTACCTGGCGGTGCCGACGGCTGCCGAGATCCCGGCCGGCACTTCGCTGGCCGAGACGCTGCGGTCGGAGTTGGCATCCAAGTTTCCCGGTGCCGCCTGGGAGGACGTCACCTGCCGCAGTCCGGAGGGTGCTCTGGTCCCGTGGCGGCGTCTCACCGTGTCGGGTCCCCAGGACTTTCACACCGGCGGCGGACAATATTCTTTGTTGCCTGGCCGGTTCCAGCTCTATCTGCACGAGGCACAAGGCCAGTCTGTCATCGTCGGCTGGCGGGTGCCTGACTCCATTGCCCTGACGGCCAACCTCGACCAACTGGCCGAGCTGACTGCCGGGACGATCAGCGTGGCCCCACCTTCGGGCGGCTAGGGCAGGGGGAGAAAAGGCGGCCCTACCGCGGAAAAGGCGGCAAAGAAAGCTGGTTGCCGGGCGATGGCCGGTGGGTTTGCTTGCAGAAGGCGGCTTGATATACTTATATTCACGGTTGAGGGAGCCGGAGCAAAGGCGGCCCTCAACGCGGCTGGGCTTTCCCAGCAAATAACTACCGAGTCCCGCTACCGACAACTGCCCAGCCTGAACGACTTTGCGCCGCACCATATTGGGGGCGAAGGCAGGATGGGTCCCGCCTGACTTAACACGAACAGCATCGTTTACCGGCGAATCGCGTCGCGGTTGGCGTCCATTGATCGATACCGTGTCGAACCGAGCCGGATTCAATCCTCCGCAGAAGGTGCTCGCCATGAGGCTTGCCGGATTGCTGCTTTTTGGCCAGATGTTGGTGCCGGCGCTGAACGTCCGGGCGGATGAACCGGCCGGCACGCCGGCGGCCGAGACCAAGGTCAGCTACGTCAAGGACATCCGTCCGATTTTCCAGGAGCACTGCCAGGGGTGCCACCAGCCGGCCAAGAAATCGGGCGGCTTCGTGATGACCAGCCTGGAAGACATGCAAAAGGGGGGCGACAGCGAGTTGCCCGGCATCGAGCCCGGCAACCCGGAGGAGAGTTTCCTGGTCGAGCAGATCGTTCCCGACGGCGACCAGCCGCCCATGATGCCCAAGGACGCCGCCCCCTTGAAACCGGCGCAGGTCGAGTTGATCAAGCGATGGATCGCCGAGGGAGGCCTGGACGATACCCCCATGCCCGAGGTGTTGGTCGACATGGAGAACCCGCCGACCTACACGGTCGTCCCCGTGCTCACCTCGCTCGATTACTCGCCCGACGGCTCTTTGCTGGCGGTCTCCGGCTACCACGAACTGCTGATCCACAAAGGGGATGGCAGCGGCCTGGTGGCGCGGCTGGTCGGGCTGTCGGAGCGGATCGAGTCGGCCGTGTTTTCGCCTGACGGCAAGTTCCTGGCGGTCACCGGCGGCTCGCCGGGCCGCTTCGGCGAGGTGCAGATTTGGGAGGTCGCATCGCAGACGCTCACCGTGTCGGTGCCGGTCACCTACGATACGGTCTATGGAGCGAGATGGTCCAGCGACGGCGGCAAAGTGGCCTTTGGCTGCGCCGACAATACGGTGCGGGCCATCGACGCCACGACCGGCAAACAGGTGTTGTACCAGGGGGCCCACAGCGATTGGGTGCTGGACACGGTCTTCTCCACCGACAACTCACACCTGATCTCGGTCGGCCGCGATCGATCGATGAAGCTGACCGAGGTGGCCACCGAGCGGTTCGTGGACAATATCACCAGCATTACGCCCGGCGCGCTCAAGGGCGGCCTGATTACCGTAGACCGGCATCCGGCCAAGGACGAGCTGTTGATTGGCGGCGCCGACGGCGTGCCCAAGATCTACCAGACGTACCGCACGCAGGACCGAAAAATCGGCGACGATTTCAACCGCATCGAACGGTTCAAGGCCGAAGCGCTGCCCGGACGCATCTTCGACGCGCAGTACAGTCCTGACGGCACGCGGGTGCTGGTGGGCAGCAGCGACAGCGGCCGGGGCGAGGTGCGGGTGCTGGACGAAGCGGATGGCAAGCAGATCAGCCGCTTCGCGGATCAGCACGGCGCCATCTACACGGTCGCTTGGCGCAACGACGGCAAGCAGGTGGCGGTCGGCGGGTTCGATGGCATGGTGCGGCTGTACGACCCCGAGTCGGGCAGCCTGGTTCACGAGTTCGTGCCGGTGCCCATCACTGCGGCGGTGGCTTCGGCTCAATAGTGGAAAAATGCGAGACGGCGGATCGTTGGGGGCGGTTTGAGCGGTTCTCAACGAGCAAATGCAATTTCAGGCACACGGGCCAACAGGATAGAGCCATGAGATATGTTCCGGCGGGTCGATTCCGGCAGGTTTTCGCGGCGTGCGTGCTGGCACTGTGCGCCTGCCCGGCTTGGGCCGAAGAGGCGGCCGATGCCGGGCCCGAGCGGCTTCCCGATGGGATGAAGGTCGTCAGGATCGAAGCCTTCCCACCTGCCATCGAGTTGGAGCATCCCTACGACTACCGCCAGTTGCTCTTGACCGGCGAACTGGAATCGGGCGAGCGAATCGACGTCACTCGGCTGGTCGAGGCCGAGCTGCCCGAGGGGCTGGTGACCATGACGCCCACGGCGCTGGTGCGGCCGGCGGCCGACGGCGGCGGCGAGCTCAGGTTCAGCCTGGCCGGCCAGACGCTGGCCGTCAGCGTGACCGTAAAGGGCCAAACCGAGAAGCATCCGGTGAGCTTCGTGCGCGACGTGCAGCCTGCGTTGTCCAAAATGGGCTGCAACGCCGGCACGTGCCATGGATCGGCCAACGGCAAGAACGGGTTCAAACTTTCGCTGCGGGGTTACGACCCGCTGTTCGACCATCGCGAGCTGACCGACGACCTGGCGGCGCGGCGATTCAACCGGGCGGCGCCGGACCAGAGCCTGATGCTCCTCAAGCCGGCCGGCGGGGTGCCGCACGTGGGTGGCGTGGTGACTCGCC
>JBBDNX010000768.1:0-1829 GCA_040877345.1 Pirellulales bacterium | reverse complement strand
GGCCGCACCTACCTGTTCACCGGACCGGCCGAGCAGGAAATCTTCCTGGCCAATCCGGACGAGTACAGCCCCGTGATTTCCGGCCACGATCCGGTGCTGGCCATGGACCGAAACCAGAACGTGCCGGGCCGCCGCGAGTTCGGCGTGTTCGGCCTCGACGGCCGCGTGTATCTTTTCGCCAGCCCCGAATCGCGCGACGCCTTCGAGCGCAACCCCAACCGTTACTCGGCCGAGATCCTCCAGGCCCGCCGCTAGCCAAAGTAGCAGGCCACACTCCGTGTGCCGTCCGCTCTTGTTGCCGGCACACGTTGCCTGCAAGTGGGAGGAGCGTGGAGGACGCCCTGCGGCACCCCTGGCGGCAAAGTGGAAGCGTGCCCCAGAATCCGTCCCCGTCTTCCTACTCTGCCTTCATCCTTCCTCCTTCTGCCTTCCCTCCCTGCTCCTCCCAGGCCAGCGATCGCGAGACCGCCTGCTGCCAGCGCCGGTAGTTCTGCTCACGCGGCCCGGCGGCCAGGGCCGGCTCGAATTCCCGGTCCAGCAGCCAATTGCGGCTCACGTCACCGGTATCCTGCCAATAGCCGACGGCGAGCCCCGCCAGGTAGGCGGCCCCCAGCGCCGTCGTCTCCGACACTTTCGGCCGCCTCACCTTCACGCCCAGCATGTCGGCCTGGAACTGCATCAAGGCATTGTTGACGCAGGCTCCGCCATCGACCTTCAGCTCGCCCAGCGGCAAGCCCGAGTCGCGCTGCATGCAGTCGGCCAGGTCGCGCGTCTGGTAAGCCATCGCATCCAGGGCCGCCCGGGCCAGGTGGCCCGCGGTCGTGCCCCGCGTGATGCCGACGATCGTCCCGCGCGCGTAAGCGTCCCAATACGGCGCCCCGAGCCCGACAAAGGCCGGCACCAGGTACACACCCCCGGAGTCGGGCACCGTGGCCGCCAGCCGCTCGACGTCGGCCGAGTTGCGGATCAATCCCAAGCCGTCCCGCAGCCACTGCACGGCCGCGCCCGCCACGAACACCGCCCCCTCCAGGCAGTAGATGACCTTTCCATTGAGTCCCCAACCGATCGTGGTCAGCAGGCGGTTGTTCGATTCGATCGGCCGCTCGCCGGTGTTCATCAGCATGAAGCAGCCGGTGCCGTAGGTGTTCTTGGCCGCTCCGGGCTCGAAGCAAGCCTGGCCGAACGTGGCCGCCTGCTGGTCCCCGGCCGCCGAGGCGATCGGTATGGCCGCTCCCAACAACTCGGCCGCCGTTTGTCCGTAGATTTCGCTCGACGGCCGCACCTCGGGCAGCATGGCGCGCGGCACGCCGAGCACTCCCAGCAGCTCGTCGTCCCAATCGAGCGTATGGATGTTGAAGAGCAACGTCCGGCTGGCGTTGCTGTAGTCGGTCACGTGCCGCTTGCCGCCGGTGAGACGCCAGATCAGGAACGAATCGACCGTGCCGAACAGCACCTCGCCCCGTTCGGCCCGGCTCCGCAGGCCATCGACCGTATCCAAAAGATGCGCGATCTTGGTGCCCGAGAAATATGCGTCGATCACCAGGCCGGTCTTGGCGCGGAAGCGATCCGAAAAGCCCTCGGCCTTGAGGCGCTCGCAGCGATCGGCCGTGATGCGGCTCTGCCAGACGATGGCGTTGGCCGCCGGCCGGCCGCTGTCTCGCTCCCAGACGACCGTCGTTTCCCGCTGGTTGGCCACCCCGAGTGCCGCGATATCGGCGGCATCCGCTTTCGCGCCGGCCAGCGCCTGGCGGGCCACGGCAAGCTGCGACGACCAGATCGCCTCGGGGTCGTGCTCGACGTGCCCCGGCGCCGGCAGGATCTGCTCGAAT